>JAHEMV010000254.1 GCA_024643455.1 Cytophagales bacterium | reverse complement strand
TATTGATTCTGAGCCATCATCAAATGCCCCATTGCGATCAACATCAAACTTATAGCTAACTTTTTCATATCGTTTATCTTTATATTTTTCTATTCGTTTCTAAATCAATTTTCCTATTCCCTGTGCTGCCTTTTGCTTTACGACTTTCATTTGATTTTCTTCCTGCATCACTTCCTGAAGCTTTGGCAATGCACGTTTTTCTCCCAGGCCAACGAGCATGTCAATTAGTTTTATTTGCAGTAAGGGATCCGTTTGTGTGGTAAGTCCATTAATAAATGCTTTACGTACTTTTTCATGATTGCCAAATTTGTATAGTGCATCGGCTGCAGCATTTTTCACATTCGTATTATCATCATTATTGAAGGTATAGATAAGGGCATCCAGAATTTCATCATTGGTGTTATCCATTTTTTTAATCTCATAGGTAGCCATAATGCGTTCGCTCGCAGATTCTTTTCTCAACTGAGAAAGAGCCATAATCTGTTTCATTTCACTCATATCTTGCCTTAAAGCTGCGACATCTATACTATTTGATCCTTGATTACCGATTAGCAGACCAGTGAACACACCCACTACAAGCAAGGAAAATCCGGCAGCAATCCGCATAGTCCAGGAAATATTGTTTGGTTTACGTTCATGGATAATGGGTATAATTTTAGGTTTCTTTTTTTCGAGATGTATGTCCTGATTGGTACTATCTGTAGAAAGGGCATCCATCATAGCAAATAATTCTGCGTCTGCTTTCAGCTCCTCTGGTAACTGATCGATGGATTTTAGGGCATTTTTCAATGTCATCTCCTCCTCCAGGCTGGTTTCACCGGCATAATATTTTTCGAGTAATGTGCTTATTTTATCCGATTTCATAGTTTCTGATTTTTAAATAGTTACCCTTCACATTCTTCCTGGCCCTCGAAAGATTTACACGAATCGCATTCACGTTCATCCCTGTAACCTCCTCAATTTCGTCATAGGAATAATGTTCGATATCCCGCATGTGAATGATCATCCGCTGTTGTTCGGGCAAAGTGCTGAACAACTTCAGCATAAGATCTTTCAGATTGTCAAAAGAAACCATGCTGAACGGCGTGATGTGATCCTTTTCGATCTCATTTTCTTTGATCTCCACCATATATTTGTTTTTTCTGCTTTTCAACTTATCAAGGCAAAAATTCTTCATCACTTTCATGGCATAGGCTTCCGGACTTTTCAAGTCTCCAATTATTTCATTGTTATTCCATAGTTTCATATACACTTCCTGAAGCGCATCTTCAGCATCTTCACGATTCTGTAGCATTGTTTTCGCAAGCCGAAACAACTTATCCTTTACCGGTATCAATTCTTTTTGAAATGCCTCAATTTCCATGACAATAATATAGACGACAAGAATGAGATATCATTACAGCAGATGGGATATATTTTAAAAAAAGGGATATAGAAAGCAGACTTTAAGAAAAAATTTAATTGAATATGCACTAAAAGTCCATGAAAAAGAATATGGAATTAAAACCTGGAATACACTCGTACGGTTTTATAATAATTTTATTGCCGCACCCAGTGCATCAAGTCCAATAGACTGGCAAACGCCATGTTTATTTTGCACATTCATTTTTGAGATATCCCATTTATAAACATGATCTGCCAGGCCCCATAACTTCCTAAATTGCTCAACGTAAAGTTTATCATTTTCCTCGCCGGTAAATTCTGCCTGGAACTGGTTATTTGAAATATCCCTGGTATTCCAGATTGCATTTACACTATCATTAATGTTTTCACTCAAATCAACACCAATCAAATCTTTTTCTTCACGAGCACCAAGATATCGCATCATAATGCCTCGACCCGCGAGGTAATCGTTACCGTGAACTGGGCCAAAGCTGGATAAACAGGGAGCTTCGCGGATGATACCATCTTTATTGCTAACCAAGGCAGTTTTTACACCATTTCCAATCTGAATGATCAGTGCGCGAATTCTTTTTTCATAAATGGCAACATCGAATTCGGAATCTATACTATTATTCTCAAGCCAGGCAGCCAACTCCTTTCGTATCGCCAACATATCAGTCAATGCAGCAACCAGCATACCCTGATCTCCAGTCCAAACCCAACCTTCTGCCCATGGAGGATGTTCTTTTTCTATATATTCAGATCCCTCAAAAAAGGCCATGGGTCGTTCTTGTACTAATGCCCCGGAAGATGATATCTTTTTAAGATAAGCATATTCATCGAGATGAAACCACGCGTCAAACCATAACCATTGCCGATAAGCCATATCCAAATATTTATCATTATCAGCAATACCTTCAGCCAGTGTTAAACGATAAATTCGGGTAGAAAGCAGAAATAACAATACGTTGGTGACGGTGTTTTTTACTCCTTTACTATTCCCATTGGCATCTCCGTTTCTACAACCATTCGGAACTGGTACTGCAGTTGTGGTATGGTCATAGGCTGTGTTTTTTTTGTATTCCCAGCACAGATCGGTGGAGAGTTTCAGGTATTTATCGGCCAACTCCTTTTCATCCATTTTAAGTAAATGCTTGCGTGCGTTGATCGCCATTAAACCCCACCATCCAAAATCATCAGCCCAAAGCCCTCCAGGATCAAATTGGTTGAAAAAAGCGAGATTTTCTACCAACATATCCCGGACCGTAATTTGTATAACCTTGACCTCCGGATCATCGGGCCAACGTTGTTGCATTGCGTCGACAAAAACCAGGCAGGCATCAAAGGTGTTGCCTCGCTTCCAGAAATCATTAAAATTCCATACTTCCCTGAATCGCTTAAAGGCTGCAATAGACCAGGACTTCAAATTTGTCTCAAGGGCGTAGTTAGCTGTTTTATTGCAGGATGTCAGTATTCCTGCCCCAGACATAAATGTAGCATAGCTCCCTGCAACCTGAATAAATTTCCTTCTTTCCATTTTGGTTTTGCTATTTGATTTTTTTTATTAGGATTACACATAATCCTTATTTAAAGGTTTTCTTAAAGATTTATATTCGCTGTAGAAGTTGGCTAATAACTTTAAAAAAACCACCATATGTATTCAAAAATATATTTATTCAATAATTGAAAATTAAACTAATATACTGAATAGAAGGCTAAACCAATTTTAAAAAAACGTTCAGTATCCATGAATTTCTATTTCTAATTTGCGAGGAATTGATGGCCCAAATTCACTTTTTAATCCTTATTTTTAAACAGCTAATAAAATAACCCAAAATCAATCACCATGAGTAAACTAATATCAGGTCTCTATAATCCGTCGCGCAGGTCATTTTTGAAAAAAAGCACCGCAGGAATCATTACCGCACTTGCAGCGCCTGCCATAATCAGTTGTGCCAATGGTAGTCAAAGCAATAAAAAGAAGTTGGGTCTGGCACTGATGGGGTTGGGCTATTATAGTACTGACATCCTTGCACCATCGATCCAGATGTGCAAAAATGTATATCTCGCTGGAATTGTAACTGGTACACCCTCAAAAGCCGAAACCTGGAAATCCAAATACAATCTCAAGGATGAGAACATTTATAACTATGAAAATTTTGATGAAATCATCAAAAACGATGAGATCGATATTGTCTATGTCGTACTTCCAAATGCACTTCATAAAGAATTTACGATCCGTGCAGCAAAGGCTGGTAAGCATGTCATTTGCGAAAAACCCATGGCTCCTACTGTAGCAGATTGCCAGGAAATGATCGCTGCATGCAAAACAAATAACGTACAACTCACTATTGGGTACCGGATGCATTTTGAACCCTATACCCAGGAAATTATGCGCCTGGCAAAAGATAAAGATTTTGGCAATGTCAGGCATATATCAACCGGAGCGGCATTTAACATGAATTTCTTTGATAACTGGAAATCAAAAAAAGAACTGAATGGTGGTTCTATGATGGATATGGGTGTTTATCCGCTGCAAGCTGCCAGATATTCTACAGGTGAAGAACCGATTTCTGTTTCCGCACAAACATTCAAAATACGTCCCGACAAAATAGAAGCAGATGAAGTCACCTCATTCCAACTTCAGTTTCCAGGTGGTACGGTGGCCACTTGTGCAACAGGCTTTCATGCTAACTTCAATTACCTGAAAGTATTCTGTGAAAATGGCTGGTATGAGCTCGATCCTTTCTCATCGTACAATGGAATTCAAGGTAAAAAAAGTAATGGAGAATTTAAGTTCCCCGAAGTTAATCAGCAAGCCCGTCAAATGGACGAAGTAGCCTGGTGTTTGATTAATGAAAAGCCAATGCGTGTGACCGGTGAAGAAGGAGTAAAAGACATCAGGGTGGTAGAAAAGATCTGGGAATCCATCGCCCAGGGTGGAAAAACAATCATGATTTAAGGTCAAAAACTGAAGATACTTATATATTTGTCTTTTTTACTTTTCATTTCCACGAAGTGAAATTCTAATTTATTTTATTCCAATTTTTAAATTTTAATGAGCAAAATTATCGTAATCGGTGGAGGGATGGTAGGTAGTGCTATGGCTATAGATCTAGCAAAAAATCATGAAGTCACTATCGCTGATCTGAGTGAGGATGTATTGAAAAGTGTAAAAACGAAATGCACAGATCTATCGATTCTTCCACTGGATGTCACCAATAAAACTGCCCTGCAAAAAGCAATCAAAAACCACGATCTAGTCGTTTGTGCTGTTCCTGGTTTTTTAGGTTTTAATACCCTAAAATCCATCATTGAGGCTGGAAAAAACGTAGTGGATATTTCGTTTTTCTCTGAAAACGCATTGGAATTGGATGCACTTGCTAAAAAGAATCAAGTGACAGCAATTGTAGATTGTGGCGTGGCACCCGGGATGGGCAATGTGATTTTAGGGTATTATAATGAAAAATTAAAGCTTACAGATTTTGAATGCCTGGTTGGAGGATTACCAAAAGTAAAAA
Source organism: Cytophagales bacterium (assembly GCA_024643455.1). Taxonomy (GTDB): domain Bacteria; phylum Bacteroidota; class Bacteroidia; order Cytophagales; family Cyclobacteriaceae; genus JAAUQL01. Next base: position 2,592 of record JAHEMV010000254.1, on the reverse strand, counting down.
AATGGCCTTTTTGTTATAAAGCACCTTTTTCTCCAGTAGATGTGATTGAGGAATATACCCGACCCGCCCGATATGTGCAGGATGGAAAAGAAGTAATCAGAGCGCCGCTTACTGATTGCGAATATATTGAGTTTGACAATATTGGCACCCTCGAATCTTTTAATTCGGACGGATTGAGATCGCTTATTCACACCATGTCGCACATTCCGAATATGAAAGAAAAAACGCTTCGGTATTCAGGGCACGTTGAATATATTAACGTTCTCAAGGAAAGTGGATTCTTTGACAAACAAAAAATTGAAGTAAATGGAAGCTTGGTTTCGCCTTTAGAATTTACCTCTAAAATACTATTCAACGAATGGAAATTAGGAGAAACAGAAGAAGAGTTCACTGTGATGCGGATTACCCTAAAAGGTGAAAATGCTGAAGGTCGGACAGAAGAAATTATTTATGATCTATATGATGAATACGATCAAAAAACCAACACCTCATCAATGGCGCGAACAACAGGATACACTGCGACTGCGGCTGCAAATTTGTTTTTAGAAGGTTTGTTTACTGAAAAAGGAGTTTTCCCACCAGAACTGGTTGGTAGACATGAACCATGCTTTCATTATTTCTTATCGTACTTAAAGAATAGAAATATTCATTATGTAAAATCTTTACATTATTGATAAATTCTTCATTGCAATAATTTTTTTTATCAAATCTTCCGGATTTAAAAAAAGATACAGCGCTTTAGTATATAATTTTAAAAGTAGCATTGTATCTTTTGGGTTGATTATTTAGATACCTATAAAAAATTTTCAATTTGCACTACCAAAGTTGGACTTCCAATACATTATTTAGCGGATTCAGTGATGAACAGCTTCAAACCATTGAGCCGTATTTAATCGAGAAAGAATTTGATCAAAACCAGGTAATCATGAAAGAAGGTGATCCTGGAGATTATATGTTCATTATAGTCGATGGGTCTGTTTCTGTATTTAAAAATGAACTTAAGCTTGCTGATATCCTCGCTGGAAATTTTGTGGGTTTAATGTCGTTGATAGATTCGAATCCCAGATCTGCAACTGTAATGGCTGGCGAAAAAGGTGCGCATGGTTTTATCATCCATAAAGATGGATTTCAGCAAATTATGAAAGGAGAAAAACCATCGATAGTCTCTACCTTGCTTCTTAATTATATAAAATATCAACAAAATTCCCTTCGCAATACCAATGATCTCAGTTGGCAGGAAGCAAAAGCCAGGTTAGAGCAGGAAAAGAAACGAGTACTATCAGCCAATTTTTTTGTACAAATGGTGTTGGGCTTGGTAATCTTCACTTTTCTGCTCGGATTCCTAAAAGAAAAAACCAAGCAGGTGGATAGTACATATATCAGTTTTGTGATTATGGGGATTTATGGAATCTGGTCCTATTTTTATGTACGGCATAGTGGATTACCATTGGAATCTTTTGGGCTCAATATGAAAAATTTTAAGTCTTCATTTAATATGATTATGAAGGCTACATTGGTATTTGTGGTCCTTCTTTTCATCTTGAAGTTTCTGATGATCACCTTTTTTCCTGAGTATTTTGGTTCTCAATTCATTGAATTTTATGAAAGTGAAGGCGGAGGATTGGCCTCCACTTTGGGCATTGTCATTCTATATTGTATGCATTCCGTCTTTCAGGAATTTATTGCCCGGGGTTGTATTCAGGGAGGGTTGCTTCAATTCATTATTGGAAAACGAGCAGTCTGGACAGCCATCATCCTGGCAACCTTGATGTTTAGTTCATTTCATTTGATGTTAAATGTCCAATTTGCATTTATTACCATTATTCCAGGACTTTTTTGGGGTTATCTGTTTTACAGGGAGAAAAACATTCTTGCCGTTTCTATTTCGCATATGCTCATTGGAGTCGTGGCTATTTTCATGCTGAATATTTTAAAATGAAGCATTTAACTTTGTGGTTTGAACTAGAATAAATCATGTATAATCCATGAAAACAAATTGAATATTTTTTATTTCTTAAAAATGAAAAACACAGCCAAGATCAAAAAGACAAATCCGATAAGGTGATTCATTTTTATTGTTTCATTTTTGAAAGCAATTAGCGTAAAGCCTGTAAAAACCAATAAGGTGATCACCTCCTGTATCACCTTGAGTTCAACAAGACTAAACGGTCCGCCGTTTCCTTTAAATCCGATTTTATTGGCCGGAACCTGGAAACAATATTCAAATAAGGCAATCCCCCAACTGATGAGAATAATTGAGAATAATCCAAGTTTGCTAAACCACTTCCACTCAGCAAATTTAAGATGACCGTACCAGGCCAACGTCATGAATGTATTTGACAATATCAATAGTCCGATCGTGAATAGTTGTTTCATAATTTACCCATTAGTTAGCTATATCCAAAAAAGTAGATTTATTCCATCTAAATCAAATGCAGCGAAATATCGTGATTTCTTCAGTATAAAATGTACGCATGAGTTCATAGATGTAACATAATCGAACATTTTACAACCTTTGAAATATCAGGAGTTATAGGCATCTTTTTGATTTTGAGCAGATTATCTTTCTTGGCACAACCTTAGTGTGAAATC
>JAHEMV010000253.1 GCA_024643455.1 Cytophagales bacterium | reverse complement strand
TGGGCACCTATACGCACACGCGTTTCGCGAAAAGTACGGAGCGCAACAGTGCCTTTGAAGCTTTTCAGGAACTCATCGCCAATGCGGCCGCCACTGGCATCAATATGCATATTTGCCACATCAACAGTATGTCTCAAAAAGACATCCGTAATGCGCTGGAATTGTTTGAAAATGCTCAGGCCAACGGTACCACGGTAACGGCCGGCACTTACCCCTGGGGTGCCGCCAGTACGGTAGTGAAGGCCGCAGTATTTACCGGACCTACTTGGAAAGAAGATTTGCAAACCACCTATGAGGCATTCCAGTATGGAAAAAACAGACTGAACCAAAAACAGTTTGATTCTTTACAGGCAAATGCGCCTGGAGCCTTTATCATCTGGCACTTCTTGGATGCAGAAAAGCCGGAGGAGTTGGCGCTGATAGATGCTTCCGTTCTTCACCCGCGTACAATCATTGAATCGGATGCCATGCCGAGTTATGAGGTGACCGCCAGCGGTGTGGTTCCTTACGAAGGGGATGCCTGGCCGCTATCTGATGAGTTGATCAATCACCCGAGATCATCTGCGTCTTTTTCTAAGATTCTGCAAGATTACGTGAGAGATCGCAAGTTGATGGACTTACAAACTGCCATTAAGAAAATGAGCCTTATGCCTGCACAAACCATAGAAGGCTATGTGCCTCAGATGAAAAAGAAAGGCAGACTTCAGGTGGGCATGGATGCTGACATCCTGGTTTTTGATTTGAATGATATTAAAGTCAATGCTGATTATGTGAATGCTGTTCGTGCTTCTGAAGGGATGTCCTATGTTTTGGTGATGGGTACACCGGTAATAGAAAATGGAAAATTGCTGTTGGATGCAGCACCCGGTCAGCCCATTCGTAGAGCGGTACAGAACTAGTTTGTTATGGCATTACTACTGATTTCAGTAACAACATTCAAAAACGGAATAATTTATAGTAAAACTTTCACCAAATAAAATCACATGAAAATGAAACTATTTATCACAATTTTATTCGCAGTAAGCTGCATGAGCTTAACTGGCTACAGCCAGTCAGGGCAATACGATCTGGTGATCAATAATGGCCGGGTCATGGATCCCGAGACCATGTATGACGACATTGCCAATGTCGGTATCAAAGACGGCAGGATTGCAGTAATCACAAAAAATAAGATCAGCGGCAAAGAGACGATTGATGCCAAAGGGCTCGTGGTAGCACCTGGTTTTATCGACACACACTATCATGCAGTAGATGAGTTTGCCACCAAAATGGCGCTGCGCGATGGTGTCACCACAGGGATGGACCTTGAAGCCGGAGCGTTCAACGTTAAAAAATGGTACGATAACAAGGCAAAAACGGGCTGGCAGGTTAACTACGGCACTGTTACAGGTTTGTCGTTTGTACGCATGTCAGTGCACGACCCTGAAGCTGGTGTTCGTGATGCCGTAGTCGATTTCTCGAATCAGGGACCCTTTACCGCAGCTGCTGCTTCTGATGGAACTGTAGGATGGTCGCTAACCAAATCATCCATTGAACAGATGAACCAAATTCTTGGTATTATGGATGAGGATCTGCGGCAGGGTGCTCTTGGTATCGGGGTATCGCTTGCCTATATGGCGCGCGGTGTACAAAGTTATGAGATGTTTTCTGCCCAAAGAGTAGCGGCAAATTATGGTCGTCTAACGTCTGTTCACATGCGTTACCATCTCCAAAAAGACTTGCCTAACGAGGCTACCATTTCATTTGATGAAATTTTTTCCAATGCCATGCTTACGGATGCACCACTTTTGGTAGCACATAATAATGATTATGGCTGGTGGGAAATTGAAGAAAAACTGCAGCTCGCCAGAGGTAAAGGTCTTAACATGTGGTCAGAATACTATCCTTATTACGGAGGGTCAACTTTTGTAAGTGCCGATTTCTTACGCCCGGACAATTGGGTAGACAATTTTGGGTATAAATATGAGGAAACTATCTATGATCCTGTTGATGACAAAATGCTGACAAATGATACCTATGCAGCATTGGTCAAGAAAGAACCTGGGAGAAGTGTTGTCGTGTACATGTTGTACAGGAAACCATGGTTGCCCATGTGGTTAACTGTACCTCATATGACACTTGCCAGTGATGCCATGGCCGGGGTTGGTCCTGACGGTAAACTGTTGCCTTGGGATGCTGATTGGAGCGAGTATCGTGGACACCCACGTACATCCGGAACCAGGGGAGCTTCATTTCGTATGGCGCGAGAGCAAGGTGTACCTCTCATGTTCACTATTTCTCAAGCCAGCTATTGGGTGGCCAAGCATCTTGGGGAAACAGGCTTAAAAAGTATGCAGGAACGTGGGCGTATTCAGGTTGGCAAGGTTGCAGATATTACCATTTTCAATCCTGAAAAGATTACCGACAATTCTACCTTTAAAGTAGGCGAGCATGGGATTCCATCGACAGGTATTCCGTATGTTATTGTAAATGGCGTAATCGTTGTAAAGAACAGTGAAGTTCTTCCTGTTAAACCCGGGCAGGCAATCCGCTTTCCTGTTGAAGATAAAGGACGCTTTGAGCCCATTGATAAAGGAGTTTGGATAGATAAAACAACCATTGCTCCGAATCCGGATTTTCATATTGACGATACCGGTGCAGGAGTGATTAATAAGGGGAAGCACTAGCAAGATCAAAGTAATTAAATCAACTGATTTGGATTTATTAACAGACACCAGACAGGCGCCAAATGGCATCCACTAAACTGATTGAATAAGGACATGAGTAATTTAATGATTAATAATATGAAATCGTATTTACACAAAATAAAATGGCTTCTAAGCGCTATGTTGCTGCTGAATAATTTTTCATCGTTTGCTCAGATCACCGGGGAGCCAATCGTTACCGACAGACCTGATACTATTCGTTCAGGGGTTCAGGGATCTATCAACCCCATAAACGATAATAATGAAGTGCTCTCGGGAATACAACTGCTGGATCAAAACTTTCCAGGTTCTTTGCCCTTGTTCGGTTCGAATGTGAGGATGAGGATTGGAGGATATGTTAAGGGCGATTTTATTCACGATTTTGACTACGTGGGCGATCGATATGAATTCGCAACGGGGAGTATCGCAGTGGAAGGTTCGCCCGAAAGAGAATTGGGCGGTGTTACCACCTTTCACTCCAAGCAATCAAGAGTCAATTTTGACCTCAGGTCACAAGCCACATGGAAGAATGGCAAGGATTTCCCGATGCAGGTCTTCGTGGAATTCGACTGGTTCTTCGACTCCGATGCAATGCGTTATAATACCCGATTGAGGCTTGCCTATGGGGTGATAGGAAGGCTGCTGGTCGGAAGGTCCTGGACCAACGCTGGCGATCTCTCAACATTACCCGGAACAATAGATTTCGCTGCGGGTGACGCGCTCTATGGCGGGCGTACAACGCAAATTCGGTTTCAAGACCGTTTGGGTGATAATTTTACCTATGTAGTTGCCTTGGAGGAAGCGGGCGTACAGATAGACAATCCCAATAATCTGGAAGGTTCATATCGTGCACAATTACCCAATCTGGTCGGAAATATAAAGTACAAAGCGAATAATGGTTCTTCTTTTCAATTGGGTTTGGATATTTTTTCACTAAACTGGAGAGGCCCGTCTAATGTTCCCAATGTGACTAAAACAGGTTATGCAATAACAGGATCCGGGCGATTCACCTTAAAAACGAGCAATTACCAAGATGCATTTGTGTACGGGGCTGGGTTAGGAAAAGGTCAGGGAGGTAGAATCATTGCCCTTTCCTGGGACGGTAGAGCGTCAGGAGTTATTACAGCTAATGGACTCGATCTCAACCCGGCATGGTTTGCTTACGGAGGATACAATCATTACTGGAATAAAAGTCTTAACTCCACCATTTCTACCGCCTGGACAGAAACGGATATGACAGATGATCAGCTTGATAGTACAATTAGAAAGGCTGGTTCCTTTCATGCCAATCTGATCTGGTTCCCTTATCCACTGATATCCACAGGTATAGAATACATGTGGGGCCTGCGGGAAAACAAGAACGGTATTCAGGGTGCAGCATCCAGGGTTCAGTTTATGATGAAGTTTAAGTTTAACTGATAAGAGGGGTTGTAATTATTTGTGAATGTTTAAGTTGAGACATTTCGTGGATCGGTTTTCTTTCGGGAGACTTAAACTAGTGATTGGGTTAATCTGCCTAAGCAACGGAACAGCATTTTCACAACAATTTGCGGGTGATAATCAGTGGGTGGCACCTGAAGGAGTGGCTACTTTGGTTGGTACTTTTGGCCAAAAATACATGATGCTGGACATTACCCTTGCCGTGCATCAAGAATGGGAATTGAATTTACAATCCGTACATTATTATAATGATCCTGGTAATAAATCAGAATCCTATAAGTCTCCCTCAATATATGTTAAGAGGAGGCTGAAACAGAATGCAAATGAAACGGCAGGATACGCGGTGTTTGCCGGAACAGGCGTGTTTCCTCAACATCTTGATCGGGGAGAGGTGACCACCGGTTTCCGTTCCTGGTGGGCCATGGGAGTAGCTACCTATGCCTTTTCCCAGGATCGCATTCTTTTGGATGTATTACCTGGCGCAATTGTTAATCTTGATCATGAGCAAACGGGTAAGACTGCCTGGGGGTTTACGTATAGTTCGCGCGTGGCATTCTATAAAATTATTCCCCATTCCGCAGTTGTTGCCGAGGTGTTTGGAACATCGGGTGAAGCTAAAGCACCAATCAGTTATCGGGGCGGCATACGATGGGAAAGTCGGAAATGGGTAGTGACCGGTACGTATTCCAATTCATTTAATAATACCAATGGAGCCGGACTTGAAATTGGATTAGTATTTTTTACGGAACGACTTTGGGGTAAATCAAAAGAGTGAATCCAGCTAATGCTTTGTGAAAATATTGAAACGTGAATTCATATGGAAACTTTGGCCATCAAGCTTATAAGGATTGTAGTAAGTGTCTTTGCTATGTTCTATTTTACAATGGCTGGGTTTGCTCAAAACGAAAACAACCTGGTAGAAGATAGCATCATCCATGTTGATGATGATAACAAAATTGTTTGGGATATGTCCTTTGCCTTTAAAACCATGAATGTTTTCAGAGGATTGCTACCCTCCAAAGCCCCCGTTTTTTCAACGCAGGGAGGTATCAAAGCCGGGGATTTTATTTTAGGATTTTATGGTGGTGCATCTACCAATGGCGGTTATACGGAAACTGATTTGATACTGATGTACTACCGTCCAACATTCAAAATCCGAACGGATTGGTACTATAATTTTACCGAAGGAATTACCAACATACCCACACCATCGGGTTTTTTTGATTTTGATCCGGAAGTAACCCGCGGACTATTGGATTTGATGATCGATGTTCGTCTCAATTATCATTTTGAAGTGCAGTCGTCAACCTTTTTGTTTGGAAGAGACCGGCCATCCTTACCGGAGGATGACCAGAACGGAATTCCGCTGCGTAGGGGAGATCAGCGCTATACCCAATATTTCAAACTGCAGTACACCACTAAAATGGCGAATGCAAAGCTGCAGGTTCATGCCGGATATTCGTTGAGTTGGGCTGACTTTGACGGGCCTACCTTTTATGGTAAGAGACCAGGGTTTAATGACCTGGGTGTTTCGATCACCAGAAATCTTTTTAATACAAAAGTGGTGAGCATTCCCTTTAAGGCAATGCTCAGTATAAACCCGGTGTCAAACAATATTTATCTGGCAGGAACCATTTCGATTATTGAATTATCAAAATTAAAATAAGTCTATTTAGCGGAGTTTAATGATGATACGAATGGCATAGATGCAATGAACAAAGGATAGCTGAAATGTAAACTATCCTTCATGTTGTGAATTTTATTACTTATTCTTTTGAATGACTGTCTGAATAATGGAAGTGATCCATCATTTTTTTATAAGCTTTTTATTAGTTGTTGGTTGCATCATTATTCACAGCAGTGCAACGGTAGTGGCCTATAAAATAATTTCACGGAAACATACAGATCAAACTATTGTCAAGCGAATTTTATTTGTTGATCTGATTGTAATTACTCTCATGGTGGCCACAATTTTGGAAGGAGTTTTATGGGCATCCATTTACCAATTGACTGGTGCATTCACCACTTTTCAAGAATCACTATATTTTTCGATGGTCACCTATACTACCCTGGGGTATGGAGATTTACTTTTAACAGGCCATTATAGAATTATGGGGGCTTTAGAAGCGGCAAATGGTGTGATCATGCTGGGCTGGTCTACAGCTATTGTAGTCTTTACTATTCAAAAAATTTATTTTACCAGCAGTGTTTCATGAAATGAGAATGAAATCGATTTGTTATCCAAAAATACTGGGCACGTATAAATGAATCTCCGTCGACTTTTATTACTGGCCATTTGCTCGTTTTTTTCGGGTTTGATTCCTACCGTCTCCAATGCCCAGGATAATACAATGACTCAGGTGATGGTTCATGCCGGAGATACAATACGATCGGATTCAACTAAACTAATTGAAAATGCCCCATTGGATATTGGACAAAACAGGGGGCTTTTTATTCTTACTCCCGATGGTAATATGCAACTTCGAATTTTAGGATCTGTCCGGTATTTAGTGGTCTTTGATGGGTTGAACTTACCTACTAAAAATGGATTTAGTACCTATGAGATTCCTACTGGGGACGCGAATCAACTATTGCCTAATTATTATAATGGACTGGAACAAACGCGTTTGGGATTTGAGGTAACACGTAAAACAACTGATGGAGATATTTTTATCCGGTTGGAAACTGATTTTGCCGGGGCGAACGGATTTCGTATACGGCATGCCTATGGCCAATATAAGCGGTTCTTATTTGGACAAACCTGGAGTTTATTTTCACACGTAAATGCATTACCGGCTATGGTTGATTTTGCCGGGCCAACATCTTCACTGGTAACCCGTACGCCACAAATACGATTTGCATTACCGAAAGCCATAGGTCAATATAATCTTGCTGTCGGATTGGAATACATTATTCCGAATCTCAATTTGCCAGATTCTGCAGTAGCTGAAACATTTCAGTTATTCCCTGACTTCACATTGCGTTTAGATAGAACTTTTCAATGGGGTGCAGTACAATTTTCAGGCATTCTCCCAGTGTTATCCGGCAGAGATTCGAACGGGGTTCTGGGCACCAAAATTGGTTTCGGCTTGTCTTCTTCTGTTATCATCAATTCCTGGAAAAATGGTAAATGGTATATTCAGGGAGTAATCGGAAAATCTATTACCCGGTATTTTACAGACCTGAGTTCTGCAGCCCTTGATTTACTCCTAAACCCGGACGGAGTTATTCAAAGCCCGCTTACTACGGGATACTATGTAACCTACGAACATACCTGGCATGAAAAAGTGTATTCAAATTTTACCTATGGATTGCTCCGTATACAACAATATAATTTTACCGAGGACGCTGCCTATCGAAAAGGGCGTTCTATCCGAATGAA
>JAHEMV010000252.1 GCA_024643455.1 Cytophagales bacterium | reverse complement strand
TAAGCGTTTTACAGACAGTTTTTAAACGGTCGCTGCCTATGGTTTCTGGCGCTTAAACGTATGCTAGCCACACCCCCTCTGAGTGAAGTTTACAACTTCACTCAAATATCAACTCAATCGGAAATTACCGGATTTGCAAACCGGATATTTTACTGATTTCGCAAGAAGAATTGGATAACTTTCTTGAAGAAAGAAATTATTTGTGTAGTTTATAATATAAATTAAAGTTTTACCCAAAATTAAATACAAAATGAAAAGCTATATACAGCAAATCATTGCTCAAAATAAAAAGATTGAAAATATAAAAGCCGAAACTATGAAGGCGGAAATAGAAAATCCTGCTACTGGCAATAATCGGAGAAATTTTCTTAAAAAAACTGCACTTGGTGGAATCGCTTTAGGAGGCATAATGAATTTGTCAATTGAGGATACACTGGCCCAGACAACTGCAAAAGTATCACGCGACTCAAAACCTTCTGAATTAAAAATAACGGATATGCGATATGCAGTGACTTCAGTCCTTGGTGGAACTGCAATTATTCGGATTTATACAAATCAGGGAATTTACGGTTTGGGTGAAGTTAGAGATGGTGCCGACGTGCGATATGCGCTCATGCTCAAAAGTCGCATTCTCGGACTTAATCCCTGTAATGTTGAAATGATATTTAAAATCATAAAACAGTTTGGGGGTCAAGGGCGACAAGCTGGCGGTGTTTGTGCTGTTGAAATGGCTCTTTGGGACATCGTTGGTAAAGCATATGGAGTTCCTGCATGGCAATTGTTAGGCGGAAGATATCGCGATAGTATCCGGTTATACGCCGATACACCAGAGGGAAGAACCCATGATGAACAGGTAGAACGTATCAAATATCGAATTGAGGATCAGGGGTACACCTGGCTAAAAATGGATCTTTCTATCAATTCTTTGAAAGATATTCCTGGCACATTGGTGAATCAAAATTTCTGGAAAGGTGGCCAATATGATATGCGTGACTATATGGGATATGGAAATACAAAACACCCATTTACGCAGATACAAATAACAGATAAAGGATTGGATGAACTGGTTAAAATTGCGGCAGAAACGCGTGACCATATTGGTTGGGATATTCCAATATCAACGGATCACTATGGCCATTTTGATTTGAACAATGGTATTCGCTTAGGTAAAGCGATTGAAAAGTACCGTTTGGCCTGGTTAGAAGATGTAGTTTCATGGGAATATGCAGATCAATGGAAAACCATTACAGATGCACTCGAAACTCCTACCACGACTGGCGAAGATATTTATCTGCTGGAAAACTTTAAATCGCTAATTGATACTCATGCAGTAGATATCATCCATCCTGATTTAGCATCTTCCGGAGGGCTTTTGGAAACTAAACGAATTGGAGATTACGCCGAACTAAACGGAATCGCGATGGCTATGCACCAGGCAGGAACCCCAGTTTCATTTATGGCAAATGTACACTGTGCAGCTGCCACACAGAACTTTTTAGCTTTGGAGCATCATTCGGTTGATTTACCCTGGTGGGAAGATTTAGTAAAAATGACGGATGGAAATCCAATAATTAAGAAAGGGTTCGCACCTGTTCCAGAATCACCTGGGTTAGGAATAGAATTAAATGAAGAGGTTATTAAAGAACATTTGGATCGCAGAGATAATAGTTTTTTTGCCCCTACGGATGAGTGGAACGAAAAACGTTCACATGACAGGACCTGGAGTTAAATCAATTTGGTAGCTTCTTCTCTTTTTTACAAGTACACTTATGATCGGGCTAAATTGATTCAACTTTTATTTGGTGAAAATATACGTTGCTAAAACAGGAGTTAAAGACCCTGGATTTAGAACATTTACTGAAATTAAACGATTGCCAACATACTGCATTGTCAAATCAAGTCGGAGCTATTACACTTAAAACCATCGGGTAGTTTGTATACTTATTTCAAAGCTGTTGTTGTATTTCATGATCGTGTTACGTTTAGTCTATGGTTCTTAATATTATTTTAAAAAAGGGCTTAGCAATAAAAAGCTAAACCCTTAATTTTTTACTTTTACACTTGGTGGATCTATAGTCGATTCGATGAAAATTTTAAAGCATTTTGTAAATTTTTATTTTACCAAATTAAAATCTGAATACTCTGTAATAGCAGTTGACGACGCCTCATTACCTAAGACCCTTACGGTCATATCCATTTGCTCTTTTTTAATATGATAGCCTTCCGCATCATCAAGGAAAATAAAATCCATATCCATTTTAAGTTTAGGAACCTTGATGATGGATACATTTGTTTCTTTAAAGTTAATAAAGGAACCGGATACAACTTTTTTACTGGTTTTGTCAATGACAAAAGTTGCATCACAATCTGCTAAAAACTGGTATTTTTTGGGTAGTGTTTTTTCTAAAAAACGAAGTGTAATTACTAATTTGTTTTCATCTTCACTAATAATTTTTAAGGAAGCCTGATCAATCTGACCGTTAATTTCTTTTTTATTTGTGTTTGTGCTTTTATTGTAGGATTTAAGTGATTTTTCCGATGGTTCTTCGCCGTTGACACTTAACAGTTTCCACCTATATCCGATTTCTCTCCTCGGATCAAATTCACTGATTTCTACTGTTTGATAATCGCTACCGTCTTCATTTCTTGAAATTGAAGTATTGGTAGCCTTAAAATAAAACTTGGCATCAGCATCTTTAAGGCAGTGTTCAAGTTGTTCCAATGTAACTCCGAAATTATTTAATTTTCCTATCACATCATTTGTCTGAGCATTAAGATCAACTGACCAGGCAATTAGAAATCCTATAAACAAAATTTTTTTTTCCATTTTTTCTATTTTAATTATTAAACAATGATTCAATAACTTTAACAAAAAGGAAAAGTTCAATTTATTTTCTAAAGCAAGTTTTTTTTAAAGCAGATTTGAAAATAGAAGATTCTAATGATTGGAAAGTGATTAAATCAAACTCGGTAAAACAGTATTAAATTTAGTAAAAGGCAGGTGTATCAGTTTAGTGAAGCTGCACTAAAGCCTATAATACTCCTTCAACAGGAATGTTAATTGTCACTCCCCACCAATACCATTGGATAATTTAATGCCACGTATCAAAAACAGAATAATTTTCCACTAATTTTGTTCCGAATACCTAAACGTACTATGATACTTATCGCAGATAGTGGATCAACGAAAACAGACTGGAGGTTAATAGATGGTTCCCGTGAAATATGTCGTATTCAGACCAAGGGATTCAACCCATATTATCAGCAACCGGATGAGATGCTTACAGAAATTGAGTCTGCATTAATTCCCAATCTGGATACAAAAAAAGTCAGCATCATCTTTTTTTACGGATCAGGGTGCTCGACTACCGAAAGACAAAAAAAGATTACCGATTCACTTTCGCCTTTTTTCAAAACTAGCAAAATCCATGTTTATTCCGATCTGGTTGGAGCTGCACGCGCCGCAAGCGGAAACCTTCCCGGCATTGTATGCATATTGGGTACAGGCTCCGGATCATGCCGATATGATGGTGAAAAAATCGTGGAAAATATTCCTTCATTAGGTTTCATCCTTGGGGATGAGGGAAGTGGTGCCTGGTTGGGCAAGAAAATGGTAACGGATTTTCTTCGAGGACACATGCCCCAAAAAAGCATGGAAACCATCAAGGAGAAACTGCAGATTGATAAGGAAACAATTTTAGAGCATGTGAATCACAAACCTATGCCAAGTCGGTATCTGGCAAGTTTTGCAAAGTTTATCAGTGAAAACATAGACCAAACCTATTTTTATCAATTACTTTTTGACAGTTTCACCGCTTTTGCAAAAAACTACATCGCTCGCTATCAGAATTACAGTGACATTAGTTGCCATTTTGTTGGTTCAGTTGCATTTCACAACCAAGAGATGCTGAAAAATGTTGCCCACTACAATGGATTTATTATTGGAAATATCATTAAAAGTCCAATAGACGGACTTACCATATATCATTCAACAAAATAACATAACATTGAGCACTACAGAATCTCCATCCTACTACGACAATCTGGAAAAGATGTCTATCAAAGATTTGTTGAAAAATATAAATAAGGAAGATCAGACTGTGCCTTTGGCGGTAGCTAAAGTAATTCCACACATCGAAGCTCTAGTTGAGGGTATCGTTGAAAATATGAAGAAAGGCGGACGCCTTTTTTATACTGGAGCAGGAACCAGTGGTCGACTGGGGATTGTAGATGCTTCTGAGTGCCCGCCAACTTATGGCGTACCTCAAGGCCTGGTAATAGGTATTATGGCTGGTGGCGATCAGGCAATCCGCAAAGCAGTTGAATTTGCTGAAGATAATGCTGAGCAAGGTTGGAAAGATCTGCTTGCTTTTGATATCAATGAAAACGATTGTGTAATTGGTATCGCTGCTTCCGGACGGACTCCATATGTCATCGGTGCCATAGAACAGGCAAAGGCAAATGGATTGCTAACCGGATGCATTACTTGCAATGCCAATTCCAAACTGGCAGATGCAGCTGAATTCCCAATTGAAGTGATAGTAGGTCCTGAATTTGTCACCGGAAGCACAAGAATGAAATCGGGTACTGCTCAAAAACTGGTACTCAATATGATTTCCACTTCCGTTATGGTGAAGCTGGGAAAAGTACGTGGCAACAAGATGGTAGACATGCAGCTTTCCAACGAAAAACTGGTAGATCGTGGTACAAAAATGATTATGCAGGAACTGGCAATTGGGTATGAAGAGGCAAATAAACTATTAAAAATCCATGGATCAGTTCGTGCAGCCGTTGATGCTGTAAGAAACCTTTAACTTAACCTTCGTTTCCGGTTTTTATTTATAGTTTGGCTTCATAAACCAGTTTATTACTTCGATCCCATTCCTTACTTATAAATGGAGAATAAGTGATGTCGTAAGGGTCTGCCGGATATTGAATTTCCTTTTTTCTCCTGCTCATAAAAGGATAGTATTCTGTCCACTTTCCTACTTTCACATCTTCTTTGTATTCTCCCTTTACAGCTACAGTTCCATTTTCGTGAAAATAATAATAGGTGCCATCCTTTTTTCCAAAGACAATAGGAATGACTTCTTTTAGTTTGGTCTGCTTATCGTCATAATAGCGCACTTTGGAATCTTTTGGCCAACCGTGATAATACTTCCTTTTATCGACAAGCATATCATTCCTGTCATACCTGGTCCATCGACCATTTTTGGTTCCTTTATAAAAAAGACCTTCCTCCACCAACTGTTCGCCCACAAACTTTTTGTACGGGCCATGCAAAATTACACCTCGTTTATCTTCTATTGTACCAGAATTACGGATGCGCTTCCTGGTAAAATCAAACCAATATATTTCCGGAACATAGGGATCCGTTTCTTTATACTCTTTCAAATAATGAAATACTTCCAACTCCACATTCTCTCCAACACCTCTTCGGGCAAAACTTTTCTTTGTTTTCAATCCATAGAAAACCTTTTTATTCCTCCTCTTTTCCTTCCGCTTCGTCGCATCTTTTGCCTGTTCTGAAAGTTCCAGCTCCCTTTCCATATTCAGGGTCAATGGTTTTTCATCAATAAGTGAAAATCCATCTTCCACTTCACCGAAAATATTAAACTCGGTGGTGTCGGTCTCATCTATTTCCTGCGCCATAGACACTGAATAGAAAAACAAACAAAAGAAAATGAATAAAATTTGCTTCATGTAATTTCAGAAAAAACTAATCTATGGAAAGAAACGGTATTTCAAACAGAATATTTCCTATTGATTCAATTTTGCATATTCCTTGGCAAAATAAGTCAAAATGATTTTTGCTCCTGCCCTACGGATGCTTAACAAAACTTCCAGCATGGCTTTTTCACCATCAACCCATCCTTTTTGATGCGCTGCCTTGATCATGGCATATTCCCCGCTTACGTTGTATGCAGATATGGGCAAATTGCTTGTCTGGCTCAATTCGCTAATAATATCCAGATAGGATAATGCAGGTTTCACCATCAGTATATCAGCGCCTTCCATTTCATCCAACTCCGCCTCGATTAATGCCTCACGAACATTTGCAGGATTCATTTGATAAGTCTTTTTATCACCGCTTTTGGGTGCAGAATCCAACGCATCTCTGAACGGTCCATAAAAAGCACTGGCATATTTAGCAGTATATGACATAATCGACACCTTTGTAAATCCTTCATCATCCAGCATTTCTCTTATGTGTTCTACCCTTCCATCCATCATATCAGATGGCCCGAGAATATCTGCTCCAGCTTTGGCCTGCGCCAAAGACATCTTGCCTAGTACTTCGAGGGTTTCATCATTCAATATTTCTCCATTTTCCACGATTCCATCATGACCATCAGAGCTATATGGATCCATTGCTACATCAGTCATAATGCAAGCCTGAGGGATTTCTTTTTTTATTCGCGCTATGGTTTTTAAATAAAAATTATCCGGATCATAGCTTATCGTGGCATATTTATCTTTATATTTTTCATCAAATGCCGGAAACAGGCAAAAGGTTTTAATCCCCAAATCAACACATTCGCTGATTTCATCCATCAACTTGTCCGTGCTGAATCGGTAAATACCAGGCATGCTGGATATTTCCTGCTTTATGTTAGTCCCCTGAACCATGAAAAGCGGAAAAATTAAATCGCTTTTACTCAATCTGGTTTCAACTACCAACTCTCTGATTACTTCACTTTTTCGATTTCTTCTCGGTCTTCTTAACATAGCTTCAAGGTAAAATAAATGATTAAAAAATAGTAAAGCACAAATTGACGAAAGCTATTTATATTTTCAAACCAGATTCATAAAAAATTAGGTTTTATATTGATTTACAATACGGGATTGGAGTCTATTGATAAAACATTTTTTACCTTTGCATCCGAATTTTATAATAATAATTATGTTACGAACTCATAACTGCGGCGAACTGCGCATTGAAGATGTAAATAAACAGGTAACACTTTGTGGCTGGGTACAAAAAGTAAGGGACAAAGGAGGGATGATCTGGATCGATCTGAGAGACAGATATGGTATGACTCAGTTGGTTTTTGACGAAAGCACTTCTCCAAAAGAGGTAATTGAAACTGCCAGAAAACTGGGAAGAGAATTCGTGATTCAAACAACGGGAAAAGTGCTGGAGCGCTATGCTAAAAATGATAAAATACCCACCGGAAATATTGAGATTGAGGTAGAAAAAATTACGATTCTAAATCCGTCAAAAGTGCCTCCGTTTACCATTGAGGACGAAACGGATGGCGGTGATGAATTACGTATGAAATACCGCTATTTGGATATCAGGAGGTCACCAGTTAGAAAAAGTCTTGAGCTAAGACACCGTATGCTGCAACAAACGCGAAAGTATATGGATTCGCAAAACTTTATGGAGGTAGAAACCCCAGTGCTCATCAAATCAACTCCGGAAGGAGCCCGTGACTTTGTGGTACCATCGCGTGTAAATAATGGAGAGTTTTATGCTTTGCCTCAGTCACCACAAACATTTAA
>JAHEMV010000251.1 GCA_024643455.1 Cytophagales bacterium | reverse complement strand
GTGCGCACGAGAGGATTCGAACCTCCACACTACTTAAAGCACCAGCCCCTCAAGCTGGCGTGTCTACCAGTTTCACCACGTGCGCATTTACTGGTTTTTTTATGGGCCACAAAGATAATATCTTTTTCTCTGAATGCAAGCACCAAAGTAATTCACCAAATGGTTTTAGTTCGCATTTTTTTTTGAAAAATCCTCTTTGATAATTAGTTCAATTTGGACTTATTTACCATTGAAACTTACACAGTTATGGTTTTTATCCGCTCATCATACTTTGAATTCGCAGATTTTCCAATATTAGCCCTTTAATTAGCAAATAGATATCCATAAGGATCTGTTGCACTGTTTTTTATTTCAAAATTTTAAAGATGTATCGATTTTTTTTAATTATACTTTTCTCATTCCTTTTGTTACAAACAGGTTTTTCACAAGTAGTGGATCTTGAAAACGGACTCGTTTCCTACTATCCATTTGATGACGATGCTAATGATGTTGTAGGAAAAAACAATGGCACAAATTACGGTGCAATACACGAGCCAGGAAGATGTGGTGATATGGCATACAGTTTCAACGGCTACCTGGATTATATCGATTTTGGAAACGATCGATCCTTAAATGGCAATTGGAGTGGATTGACGCTTTCTGTATGGATCAGGCCTGGAGAAATCTCTGATTTGCAAATGGCGACAATCCTGGCAAAATGGGCATTTGATACCAATAAAGATCACTTCGGCCTTTGGCTCAATAGCAGTTATAAGGTAGTGATGGCTGTAAGTTCACCCGGAACTATGGAAAATGGAG
Source organism: Cytophagales bacterium (assembly GCA_024643455.1). GTDB lineage: Bacteria > Bacteroidota > Bacteroidia > Cytophagales > Cyclobacteriaceae > JAAUQL01. The sequence continues at coordinate 6,709 of JAHEMV010000251.1, read as the reverse complement.
TATTTAGTAAATCCTCTCTAAATGTTGATCAATGGCATCATGTTGTTGGAACCTGGAGGAATAATGGAGAAATCAGAATTTATATTGATGGCCAACTGGATCGGATCGGCAAACAAACCGGTAAAAATATTAATGTGCGGTCGACCGAATCGCTAAAACTAGGCAGACAGGTGAAAGGCCGTAGCCGTCCATTAAAAGGATGGATGGATGAAGTCCGCATTTATAAACGTGCACTATACGATAGCGAAGTCGAAGTATTGTTTCAACAAGGTAAAACAGTTTGTGAAAAAGTATATGTAAAAGGGCGCGTCTTAAATAAGACCACAAAGGAACCAGTTCAAGCCGATGTCATTTTTGAAAACATGAAAGACGGTAGCATTTTCAATAAAGTAAAAACAAATGGACCAGACGCAGAATACGAATTGATTCTACCATTGGGAGGTAAATTTGGATTCTATGCAGATACAGAAAACTATTTGTCAGAAAATCAGGCATTGAGTACGGTAAACCGGACCGTAAATGAAGTCATCGAACGCGACTTATATGTTGTGCCAGTTGAAGTTGGCCAGTCGATTCGTTTGAATAATATCTTTTTTGAATTTGCCAAAGCAACGCTTGATGAAGAGTCGTTTCATGAGTTGGATCGCATTCTGCCCTATTTTAAAAAATTCCCGAATCTTAAAATTGAACTTTCCGGCCATACGGATGATGTGGGATCTGATGCCGCCAATAAAGATCTATCCGAGGCTAGAGCTTCCTCTGTACGGGAATATCTGATCCACCAGGGAGTTCAAATTGATAAAATTGTTGCTGTAGGATATGGTGAGTCTATGCCAGTTGCAACGAATGAAACCGATGAGGGAAGGCAACTAAATCGCAGGGTGGAATTCAAAGTACTTGAAAAATAAGTAAGGAATTTATACGTTTCTGTTCATATATTGAATTATAAAGTAACGTGCCGTGATGAAAAAGATCCTATTATTGTATTCATTATTCATTGGTCTATTTTTTACATCTTTAGCTCAGGAATCAAAAAAAGAGGCCAAAATCCATAAAAAAGAAACACAATACCAAGAACTTCTGGAGGTACTTAAAACTAAAAAATATGAGTTTATTGGCCGAAGAGCCACTGCTCAAAGAGGCACACCGATTGATCTAACAACACGAACAAATTATGTTCGGATACATGATGACAATGCAAATGCTGAAATGCCCTACTTTGGTCGAGCCTATAGTGGAGGATACTCCAATAGCGATGGCGGCATAAAGTTTAATGCTACGATGGAAAATTACCAGTTTACTCAGGATGATAAAAAAATGAAGGCTATGATAAAATTTAAAGTCAAGGGTGAAGGTGATACGTATAATTGCACATTTTCCATGTCAAGTCTGGATAATGTTTCCCTTTCGATCCTTTCGAATAACAAACAAGGCATAAGCTATACCGGTTTTTTAAATCCATTGAAAGAAGAAAAGTAAAATTATTTTGATTGTGGGCTAAAATCAGTAATCCTGCTCATGGCAGGATTTTTTCTGACTTTCAATTCATGATAATTGGTTAATTTTGTGATTTAATGCTGAGCAAATGGTGCGGAGTGATATAGAACTAATGGCCCCGGCAGGGGATATGGAATCGTTGATGGCAGCTATACAAGGTGGTGCCAATGCTGTATATTTTGGCGTTGGAAAACTGAATATGCGCTCCGGATCCGCCAAAAATTTCACTGTGGATGACCTGCCTGAAATAACAAAAATTTGCAAAAAGGCCAACATCAAATCATACCTTACGCTAAATATCGTCATGTACGATGGTGAACTGGAAGCCATGGAAAATTTGGTAATTAAAGCCAAAGAAGCCGGAATATCAGCCATTATTGCTGCCGATCACGCTGTCATCAATGTGGTAAAAACCCATGGAATTCCATTACATATTTCTACGCAGGCAAACATCAGCAATGTCGAAAGTGTCAGGTTCTTCTCTAATTTTGCCGATGTGATGGTATTGGCGCGTGAACTAAACCTGGAACAAATGAAGCATATTTGCGATCGGATAGTTCAGGAACAAATTAAGGGGCCTTCCGGTGACCTGGTCAAAATAGAGGTGTTTATCCATGGAGCGCTTTGCATGGCCATTTCTGGTAAATGCTATTTGAGCTTACACCAAAGTAATAAATCTGCCAACAGAGGCGCTTGCCGTCAAATCTGTAGAAAGGGCTATGAGGTTACTGACCTGGAGTCCGGAGAGCAACTAAATATAGATCATGAATACATCATGTCGCCAAAAGACTTGAACACACTTCCTTTTTTGGATAAACTGGTCAGTGCCGGTGTGAAAATCCTAAAGATAGAAGGACGTGGCAGATCGCCAGAATATGTGAAATCCGTTACCCAATCTTATCATGAGGCCTTAATTGCTATGGAAAATGGGCATTTCAACGAGGAATTTATCAACGCTTCTGAGAAAAAGCTAGAAGCAGTTTTTAACCGGGGATTTTGGGATGGATATTATTTGGGAAGGAAACTGGGTGAATGGAGTGGTAAATATGGCTCTTCGGCGACCAAACGAAAAGTATATATCGGCAAAGGCATCAATTATTTCAGCAAATTGGAAGTCGCTGAGTTTTTGATAGAAAGTCATTCCCTTGACTTGGGAGATGATATAATTATAACAGGACCTACTACTGGTGTTGTCGAATCAAAAGTAACGGAAATTCGAGTGGATCTAAAAAATGTAGCCAGCTGCGTCAAGGGAGAAAACTGTTCAATCCCCCTACCCTCCAAAATTCGTAGGGCAGATAAATTATACAAGGTCGTAGATGCCGAAAATGCATCATAATTTTAAAAAATACGGTTTTTCAATTTTCGGTCAAATACAAAAAATGAGTAGACAGACCACGTCAAATTTCAAAAAGAAAAATCGTTCTGAATTAAAAACAAAAACAGCTTAAGCATACGATTTAGGCAGCTTACCTGTAGCATGAAGTACCCATTTTATACATTTATGGGGAAAATCAACAGGCTCACAAAACATCATTGGACAACCTGTTGGGATGAGATTTATACCATGTTCTTTACAAAACTCTTCAGCCTCTTTCGAATAACTACCCCCATCAATGGACTTATGTATCCAGGCATGTTGAATACCCAATGTGGCACATTCTTTAACGACCTGAAGTGTAACTTTTGGGTTTGTTCCGATAACTACTCCCTCAACATTGCCGGGAATTGAGGTAAGATCAGGATAACATGGGTTTCCATCAATTTCTGAAGCATTGGGATTAACGGCAAATACCTGATAACCAGATTTTTTTAGCTTTTCAAAAATAAAATTCGCCGCATCTTTTTTAGTCGATGAAACGCCCGCTACGGCAATTGTTTTTAACTGCAGGAATTTTTCAGCTGATTCTTTTAATGTTGGCATTGGGAAAAATGGTTTTTATAAAACAAACAATGAAGGCGAAGAAATAATTCTAGTGTCTATGGTTTATTTTAGAAAAGAACATAATTTATATAACTTCGGGGCACCGATATACTTTTTTTATGTATTTAAGACACGTCGTTGCCCTATTTTTCTTGTTGCAATTTTTTTATCTATCAAAAGCTATAGCTCAAATCGATTCTACGAATCTCCCACTTTTTATCATCGACACAAATGGAAAGCCCATTCTTGATGAGCCTAAAACAGACGCGTCACTGAGCGTCATTTATCACGAAAACCAATATAATAGCCTGGATGACTCGGCAAACGTATTTCATGGAAATATCGGCATTGAAATCAGAGGCAAGTATTCTTCAATACTCCCGCAAAAACCTTATGGTTTTGAAACCAGGGATAGTCTGGGTAAATCGATGAATATTCCACTTTTCCATATGCCTGAGGAAAATGATTGGATTCTCCTGGCCAACTACAATGACAAAACCTTTTTACGCAATGCTCTTTCATTTAAAATATTTAACGAAATGGGACATTATGCTCCTCGAACACAGTTTGCAGAAGTGATCGTTAATAAGTCGTATCAAGGTATATACCTGCTCACGGAAAAAATAAAACGGGATCCAAAAAGAGTAAACATTTCAAAATTAAATATTGATGAAAATACCGGTGACAACGTAACAGGTGGATATATTATTAAGGTAGATTATTATGACGATTTCAATAGTTGGGTGAGCAATTTTCATCCATTAGGATCCATGGATAAAAACGTTCATTTTGTATATGAATATCCATCCGCTTCAGAAATTACTTCGACTCAGAAAAACTACATCCAGAAATTTATTGATGAATTTGAAAAGGCCCTGTATTCCCCTAATACGGATTCTCATCAAAAAACACTTTCTAACTATATTGATTTCAACTCTTTTGTTGATTATTTTATTCTCAACGAGCTGGCCCGAAATATAGATGGATACAAAAAAAGTAGTTTTTTTTATAAGGATAAGGACAGTAAGGGAGGCTTGCTTCATGCGGGTCCGGTATGGGATTTTGACTGGGCATGGAAAAATATAAACGAATGCTATTTTGGGGCAACTGATGGGTCGGGATGGGCTTTTCAGATCCAAAAATGTGATCCGTGGCCTGCTCCTCCAAGTTGGATGGTGCGCTTAATGAATGATCCCATTTTCACACAAAGGGTGAATGAGCGTTACTTTTCACTCAGAAATAGTATCCTAAATGAGGATTATATTTTCAATTATATTGACTCTGCGGCCCTTGTGCTGGGCAACGCACAAACCAGGCATTACCAGAGATGGCCTATTTTAGGGATAAATGTCGGGACACCTGAAACAGATGCTCAACCAACGACTTTCGCTGGAGAAATCTCAAAATTTAAAGAATGGATAACTGTTAGATTGAACTGGTTAGATGCAAATATACCTGCTCTTGTAGTGACTGGATTGGAAACGGAAATAAGCAAAACTTGCCTCCTTTACCCAAATCCGGTGCGATCCGAATTGATTATCCGTGCTGAAAAATCCATGCATGATATAGCAATATACACTCCCGATGGAAAATCCATGATTTCAATTCATGGGAACGATCAAAACTACATAATACTGGATGTGCGCTCTTTAACTTCTGGATTCTACCTGATCCGAACCTTATATTCGGATGGTTCACAACAGGCTGGGAAATTTGTAAAAGTCGATTGATACATGCTAAACTGCAAGGGCATTCTCGATGGCTGTTAGTTTGTCATACCAATCAAATGAAAAAGTAGTATCATTTGCCATTAAATACTCGATGAGTACTTTTGATTTTTCAAGCACATTCCTGGCACTAATTGGATCGCCATTTTCAACATAAATATGCCCTTCTTCAAAGAGTAATTCAGCGATCATCTTCAGGTATTGATTGTTAAACTTTTTCTCTTGTTGTAAAAAATCAATCAATTTATCCGTATCGATGGACTTTAATACCTTTGGTTCTGCATTGAGCATACCTTCGTAAATATCATCGATTAACTTTAACGCATCATCATAATCTCCTTCGAGGCGCAATCCTGCTATTTTTGCAAGAAATTTTCCAAATTCATCGACCAGTCGTAATATATAGTCTTTTCGTATCATGGCTTTTTGTTTATAAAATTTGAACTGTATCTTCTGCTAGTAATATGGAAGCCAGAATATTCGCTACATAATCATGGCCATAATCATTGAGCGTTTCAATTACTTCTTTTTGTTTTTCGGAATAAGTCTTATCAGAATTTATGATTCGTAATACTTCTTTGTATTGGGATATTTTCAATTCGTTTTCCAGTGCTTTAATAATTACTGTTTTAAAAGGAGCTGTCTGTGCGTCTATTACATCTTTGGGTAATCCAAAATTTTCTAATTCATCGATGGCAATGAGCATGATTTCCTTCCCTTGAATTTTACAGGTTTCCATCATATTTGTCGATCCTTTTGCTTCACGCAAAGCCCAGCTACTCTGATCGTACTTTATTTTTTCGACCTGTGCAATCTTCTGATTATCACTCCCAAACAACCTCTCCAGCAAGATAATTGTGCCAGCTTTCCATGCTCCCAGGTCAAAGTCAGCTGCATTCAATTTGTCAATCTGCTTTCTTAATAGTTGTATTTCCTTTGTATTTTCCATTGGTAATTGTGTTAACGGATAAATCTCAATTTTGATAATTTACTTTTTAAAAATCGGCTTATTCCCATAGGTCAAATACCTCCATAGCCACTCAATGGGTCCATAATAAAACTGATTAGACCAGAAATAACTGAAGATCAATAAAACAACCCATATAGCGGCTACGATAACCAGCTGTTGCACTCGATCCACTGATCCAAAAAAACCAAAACCATGGCCATAAAATAATGTCGTGCAGATGAGCGTCATCAAAATATAATTTGTGAATGCCAACCTTCCGACCTTAGCCATCAAATTCATTTTAATAACCTTACTCAAAAGCATAATGATCGCAATGTATCCGATAGCCATAAACAGGCTACCGATGTAGTTCCATTGCCAACCAAAAAACATAGCATATTCAACAGACCAATTTGAATCAAAGTTTTTTTGAATGCCTATACTTATTAATAACAACCCAGTCAGGACTCCAAAAATGGCCAGAATCCCATAAATTTTTTTACTTAAAGAAGCGCTTAACATACCAAGTTTCAAGAGACCCATCCCCATCATCATCATAGCCAAAGTGCGCCAACCCATCCAAATCAGAAATATAAAGGTCTCCATTTTGAA
>JAHEMV010000007.1 GCA_024643455.1 Cytophagales bacterium | reverse complement strand
ATTCTACCTCCGACAATTCCATAATCCTGTAAAGTGAGTATAATTGCTTCCTCAAGATGCCGAAGATATTTATGGATATCTGTAAAAAAATTATCAAGATCAAGGATAGGATAACCAACCAACTGGCCTGGGCCATGGTAGGTAATGTCTCCTCCGCGATTGATTTTATAATAAGTAGCTTCCTTCTGTTTTAACCCCTCTTCATTGAGCAGAAGATGCTCTTCTTTGCCACTTTTACCCAAGGTATAAACATGAGGATGTTCGCAAAAAAGTAAATAGTTTTTGGTTATCTTCTGCTGATTTGCTGGAAGATCACGATTGCCAAGTTTCACTGCAACAACTTCATGAAAGATCTTTTCCTGGTAGTCCCAGGCCTTTTTGTAATCAATTTGTCCCAGGTTTTGAAAAATGACTTTTTTATTTTTAATGCTATTCACGTTAAGCGATATATGATTCTAATACCTTAAATTCTCTGTTTGGAATCAAAGACAATTTGCCAATAGTAGCAGGCACGAGCACTGCTTCACCCTTTTGAACTTTTATTTTTTCTTTTCCATAATCCAAAGCCAAACTTCCCTCCATGCAAACGTAGATCACGAAAGAGTCCAAACTTTTGAAATCTCGTTCTATCAACTGATTACAGTGTAATTTGTTCGTCGTGAAGTAATCACAAGAAACCAGCTGAACTACTTCATTTTCTTTGTCCTGGTATTTGCTCTTGTAATCTTGATGAAAGGTAAAATCTATGGCGTCGAGTGATGCCTCTGTGTGCAATTCTCGTTTTTTCCCTTGATCATCTTTCCGGTCAAAATCGTAAATGCGGTACGTGATATCGGAAGTTTGTTGGATTTCTGCTAATAAACAGCCTTTTCCTATGTAATGCACACGTCCGGCGGGCAGAAAGTAAACATCATCCGATTTCACACGCTCAATATTCAGAATATCCATGAGCTCACCTTTTTCGACATGTTCCAGGTATTGCTCCCTGGTTAAAGGTCGATTGAATCCCGTATTTAACGTTGCATCTTCATCGGCTTGAAAAATGTACCACATTTCAGTTTTCCCAAATGAATCATGGCGCTGCTTTGCCAGCACATCATTGGGATGTACTTGTACAGATAGGTCGTCGTTGGCATCAATAAACTTTACAAGTAAAGGAAACTCATTTCCAAACTTTTTGTAAACGCGCTCCCCAACCAATTTTCCTTTGTATTCTTTCAGCAGACTGTAAAGATCTGATCCAGCCAATGATCCTTCACTGACAACAGAAATATTGCCTTTTACACCACTAATTTCCCACGTTTCTCCGCAGTTTGGGAGTTTACCAATATCCTTATTAAGAATAGTTTTTATTTTTTGTCCACCCCAAATCTTATCTTTAAATATTGTTTTGAATTTCAATGGATATAATTCAGCCATTTTTTCAGGTTTTACTATGCAAGTTATCAAAGTGAATGGTCAAAAATAATACATTGGGCTCAGAAGGAGAGCAACTGGCTTCAGATTATTTAAAGAAAAAAGGATGGGAAATCCTTGAAATGAATTATCGTTTTAGCCGCTCAGAGATCGATCTGATCGCTTCGAAAGATGACCTTTTGATTTTTGTGGAAGTAAAAACACGAACCAACACAAGTTTTGGGCTTCCTGAAGAATTTGTAGACGAAAAAAAAGCAGAAAATATCCAGAAAGGCGCCGATCACTACATCCGTGAAATCGACTGGAAAGGAAACATACGCTTTGATATCATCGCCATCATTAAAAAACGGGCTATGGAAATAAAGCACATTGAGGATGCCTTTTGTTAAACGATAGGCTTTTCAATTTTGCTCCTTGAATTTGATATACAGAGCTCCATTTATAATACGTATCACCAGTTTCAATTCTGATCAATAATAAACAAAACAGCCCCGGCAACAATTGCTAATGCCCCAACAAAATATAAAAAACCTACACTAAAAATGGCTCCTAATATCAAAAGTGCCAGTCCACCTCCTCCAATAAAAACTGCCAGCCTGGAATTTCCTTCAAGTTCCTGATTTTGATGAACATCATAAACTGACAACTTAGTGCTCGCTTCCAGATTATCCATTTGCCTCAATTCTGTTTTTACCTCTTTTCGAATTTCTCTTTTTGATTTTCGGTCAAGTTGTTTGTATTGCGCTACCATTGCTTCCAACTCCATGGTTTTTCCATCAAAATTATTGTAGCTATCCGATTGGGTATTGGTAAATATTTCGTTGATTTCAGTATCGATATTTACATTAGTCAGAGAATTTAATTGAATTTCAGATGGACTGTCTGCCACTTTTGCTTTGTTGTAATTGTACCTGCTGAATTTATAAGCTGAATCAAAATCAATTTTTTTTGATCCGGCACAAGAGCTTATTACAATAATTATAAAAAGAAAAAAGGAAGTGTTAAGGTGTGCTTTCATTCGATTGTATAGTTGATGGTTTTTTAATGCTATTTCTTATTCAAATATAAAATGAAAATTTAAAACAACCACAGTTTGATTGCCAAAGCAATCACCGTTACAACAAGAAATATCTTGACTACTTTATCTCCCTTTTTTACGGACCATCGACTGGCAAACCATGCACCAGAAGAATTTCCAATTGCTAGTACTCCTCCATACATCCAGTTTACTTTTCCTTCATAAATAAATACACCAAGTGCAGCAATCGTATAAATCAGAACAACGAACATTTTAATGCTATTGGTTTTAACCAGGCTAAATCCATGAATGCTCGTCAGCGCTCCAATAATTAAAAAGCCTACGCCTGCCTGTATAAAACCACCATAAATGCCAATGAAAAAAAATGCTGCCACACCTGTGATCTTTGATGTCCTGGAATTTTTTTCTATGCTTTCCTTCTTTGGAGTAGTTCTTCCGGATATAGTGAAAAATACCACTAATATCATGACAACTGCCAATATTTTATTGAAGAGTTCTCCGCGAATATCCACAGCAAATTTGGCCCCGATGATTGCTCCAAAAAGAGCGGAAATACCAAGCCAGAAACTATATCGAAACTCAGCTATTCCTTTGCTTTTGAAGCCTGCCACACCAAATATATTTTGAGAAAAAATGGCCACCCTATTGGTGGCATTGGCAACAGCAGGTGGTAATCCTAAAAAAATTAATACCGGCATAGTCAATAAAGATCCACCCCCGGCTAAGGTATTGATCGCTCCTGCAACTAAACCAACGAATAGAATAAGCAGAATATCGCCAAAATCCATAGTATATTTCTTTTAGTTAAAAGTGTGAAAATACCCAAAAGATTGATATCATTTTTTCTTGATAATTGAAATTGCAGTAAATTCAATAATAAATAGTATAGCAACATTGCTTGCGGCTTTTTGCTGGGAGCTTAATTGGTATTAAAAATATGGAAAGTGTTTGTGTGTTTTGCGGATCAAGTACTGGTTTTCATCCGATATATAAAAAATCAGCCTATGAACTTGGTCAGCGCCTTGCAGAAGAAAAGATTCAATTGATTTATGGTGGTGGAAGTATCGGATTAATGGGCATTCTTGCTGATGCGGTTATGGAGCATGGAGGAGAAGTTATCGGCATCATCCCACAGTTTTTATATGACAAAGAGGTGGGACATGATGGACTCACCAAACTGATCATTGTAGAATCCATGCACGAGCGAAAACAAAAGATGGCCGAGCTGGCACATGGATTTATTGCCATACCCGGTGGTATTGGGACCATGGAAGAGCTTTTTGAAATATTTACCTGGTCGCAACTTGCGCTGATTAAAAAACCTGTCGCTATATACAATATCAATGGTTTTTATGATGATATCACACACTTTCTGGATAAAATGGTGCATGAAGGTTTCCTAAAAAATGAAACGGTAAATTCCCTTATCAATTCTCATAATATCCATGAACTGATGGCTAAAATGATGGCTTTCAACTACCATGAGACGGCAAAATGGATTGACAAAACATAGTACGGGTAAAATTGTTCCTGGTATTTAATTTCCACTAAATATCCAATAGATTGATTATTTTAAATAAATTTTTCAAAAAATGACCAACTCAATTTTATATCCTATACATATACTGCACAAAAACAAATTGAAGATAAAGTTGTGATGAATTTTAAAAACCTACTAAGCTATATACCGATCATTTTCATTCTGAGCTGTTCCGGTGGAGAACAAGGTATTATACTTGATCATGTGAAACTGGCAAATGAATATTACCAGGAAGATGCGCAATGGTTCCTTGACAATACCCCATTTTTTGAATGTTCGGACAAACAATTGGAGCAGGTTTATTTTTATAGATGGAAACTATACAAAGCACATATCCGAAATACCGGAGCGAATAATTATGTTATTACAGAGTTTATAAATCACGTTGCCTGGGACAGGGACCCATACTGCACAATCAATGCAGCTTCGATGCATCATATCTATGAAGGCCGATGGCTTAAGAATCCAGGCTATTTGGATGGATATATTAATTACCTTTTCCAGAGTGGGGGAAATGACCGTCGATATAGTGAAAGCATAGCTGATGCAGCTTATGCTCGTTTCCTGGTAAATTCAGATACCGCGTTTATTATCGCCCAGATTGATAGCATGAAAAGTATTTATAACCAATGGTCTGATCATTGGGATGCTGCTAAAGAACTATATTACATACCAGCGATGCCAGATGCCACAGAATATACCATTGCCTCTATCGATGCATCTGGTGGCAAAGATGGTTTTGATGGAGGTGAAGCATTCAGGCCAACAATAAACAGTTATATGTATGCCAATGCAATGGCAATTTCTCATATAGCGCAGTTATCAGGTGATTCGTCAACGAGTAGAAATTATGATCAAAAAGCATCTGCATTAAAATCCAATATTGAAAAAAATCTATGGAATGACTCACTGGAACATTTTACTGATCGTTTCCAGGAGGATAACGAATACGTTCACTACTGGGATTTTATACGTGGCCGTGAATTGGCTGGAATGATCCCGTGGGTTTTTAATCTGCCATCCGACTCCAGAACCTTTAATTCTGCCTGGAGCCATGTAATTGACACAACTCAATTGTTAGGTAAATATGGTTTAAGAACAAATGAACCTTCCTATGAATACTATTTTAAGCAATTTGTATTTTATCAGGGTCAGAGAGGCAGCCAGTGGAATGGCCCAAGTTGGCCTTATCAAACAAGTCAGACCCTTACTGGTATGGCTAACTTCATAAACAACTATGACCAAAACGTCATCACAAAATCAGATTATCTCAAGTTACTACGGCTATATACTGCGCAACATTATCTACCAAGCGGTAAAATAAACCTGGTAGAAAATTACGATCCAAATAATGGAGGGCCAATTGTGTATTATTACTGGAGCAACCATTACAATCATTCTTCCTATAATAACCTAATCATATCAGGATTTTGTGGTATTCGTCCATCGGAAGGGGATACGCTAGTTATTAATCCATTGATCGATAACACCATTGACTATTTTTACCTGGATGATGTAATATATCACGGTCATAAATTAACCTTGATTTTTGATAAGGAAGGAAATAAATATCATTGGGGAAAAGGACTTACTGTATTGGTTGATGGAGATCAAAAATCATTACACCATAATCAAGGACAATACAAGGTTTATATAGGTGCTCCAAAGGTCATACATCCAATAGATCAACCAATAAATATTGCATTAAATTTAAAAGGTAAAGACTATCCAAAACCAACAGCATCAGTAAATGCTGATTCTGATACTGCTCTGGTGCAGGCAATTGATGGAAGAATCTGGTATTTTACTGAAATTACAAACAGATGGACCACCACGGGCTCAAACTCAAATACGGATTGGTTCAGTCTTGATTTTGGAAGACCATATGACATTTCTTATGCAAAAATTTATATCTGCTCGGATGGAAATACGTTTGCTCCTCCAGAAGATATTTTAATAGAATTTCAAAAAGACAATCAATGGTTTCCGGTTAATCAACATGAACCTGTACCAATTACAGGGAATACAGTCAATACAATCTCGTTTGATAAATTATCAACCAGGCAGATACGGATTAATTTTAAACATGAATTAAAACAGGTGGCTATCAGTGAGATAGAAATTTATTAAAACAAGTTGAGGTGCTCACTTTTTAATCAATATAAACCAATATAATTCTGCCATTCAATTTAATTTGATTAGAATACAATCAAAAAAAACTATTCTGAGGATGTGCTAGTTCCTAATTTTCCTATCAATCCTGATCTAACCTAAGTTGATATTTAAACCTGAACTATTAATTATTCCACTTAAATCCGTTATAATTTGGACAAGGAAGTATTTTATCTTTGCGTTTGACTTTATGCGAATTGATTTCTGGAAGTAGTAAAGTAATAGAAATTTCATGCGATCCACCAGAATTGGGCCCTATCTCCGAAATTGTAAAATCGAAGCTATACCCAACCTCAATAAACTGAAGGTTTAATCCTAAAATAAACACCAAAGCATCCTGACTGGCTTTTTGATTATAGTTTTTATTCGTCGGTATTCCTCTATACCATAAACCTACCATCACCGGATCGAAAATAATATTTGTCCCTATATCGAATTGTTTGAATTCTCCCTGGCTTTTATAAACAAAAGAAGGGGCAATGCTGCTTAGCTTTGATTTCGATAAAACGTAATGCTTAAAGGGTAACCTAAATCCGGTATGAATGGACAAACGCATGGGTAATTTAGCATCTTCGCCCAGTAAGGAATAATTGGGCTCATTGAGGTGATACCCGGAAATACCAGCCCAAAAGGTTTTATTGTAAATAACTGCCCCCGAAGAAAAATCAAAATAATTTTGATTTCCAAGATGACCGATTGCATCATCTGTGGTAGGACCATTATGGATTATTTGATCGCCAAAAACCAATTTTTCAAAATCTATTGACCGGGAGGCATATCCAAAAGACAAACCTGGCGACAATACCCACCCTTCGGCAATACGGATTTTGGATGCATAAATCCCGTTGATCGATGTATTTCTCAAATTGGCAGAACCGGCTTTATCTGTAAAAACCAATAAACCAAAAGCACTGCTCCAATCTTCTATAAGATAGTCTGCAGAGGCAGCATATGTTGTAAATGAATTAGGAAGCTTGGTCCATTGCATCCTGCTATTGAATATAAATCTAGGCTGGCTGACAGATCCAGCAAGGCCAGGATTAAGATATAAAGGCGACGCATAATACTGAGAAAACATCGGGTCCTGAGCGCTTGCACTCAATACTAGAAAGAGTGGTAAAATAGCAAAACATATTTTCAAATATCTCATGATATCAATTATCGAATAAGTGCGATATCTCCAAATTTCATGACTTCCCGGCCATCAATAAATTTGAAATCTAGTTTATATATATACACATCCGGCGCACACAATCGGCCGTTATAATACCCATCCCAACCCTTATTGGTATCTTCTGTATCGAAAAGAAGTTCCCCCCATCGATTATAAATCTGCATTTTATAGGCGATCACTCCTTCTGTAACCGGATAAAAAACATCATTTCTTCCACTATTGTACTTGCTGCCGCCAGAAGGCCCTTCTAGACTGGGTGTAAAAGCATTCGGAATTCGTATTTCATTTCCATCAATTACCTCGATGATGTTTTCATAAATTATTGTATCCGCGCAACCATTGTTTGTTTTTGCGATCAGGGAAATATCATATCTTCCCGTGTCCTGGTAGGTGTATCTCGGTTCAAAATCAGATGATTTACCACCATCACCAAAATCCCAGAAATACATATCTGCATCAAGGGAAAGGTTGGTCGTATATAAAGGATCATCAGGTAACTTGACAGTTTCTGGCCGGATGGTAAAGTCTGCATGAGGAACCTCATATACTTCGATAATCAGTGGTTTTACAGCTACATCTGTCACTCCTGATTCGTTTGTGGCCTCGAGTTTTACGCTATAGATACCTGGCTCATAATACGTATGCGTTGGATTCTCATTCTTTGACGATCCTTCACCTGCCCCAAAATTCCATCTATACGATTCTGGATCACCATATTTTGTCAGGTTGGTAAAATTGACCGTAAGAGGTGCACATCCTTTGCCGGGATCATAGGTAAAGTCAGCTTGCGGAGCTGTAGGTTGGATGAATATTTGCACGGAATCCATACTTTCACAGTTTTTTTCCTGGAGATGTAGTGTGATCGTGTAGTTACCAGGTCGCTCGTAACTATGAGGCAATGGATTTTCGTCAGCACTGGTATAGCCGTCGTCATAATCCCATGTATATATAGGGTTTGTTCGGGTACTGAGATTATTTACAGTGACAATTGCGTTTGGGAAAACCTGAAATTCAGGATTTGCTGTAAAATTTGCATTTAATTGAGGCTGTGATGGAATAAGGGTTGAATGTGTTGTTTTACCACTTTCACAAAAAGCATAGTTTGCAGTATTAAGATCAATACTTAACTCCATGTTTTCTGCTCCAGGACCAGGACGCTGGATTTTATAAGTAAAATAATCGTCTAGTGTATCATTCATATAAATGGTTGATCCTTTAGAAATGATCCAATCGTAATCCACCAACCCTTTTTGCAATGCAACTACTTCAACAATCATATAATCACACGCCAGTTCAACCGTATCAATTAAAAATTCAGAACTAGGAAGCGGGTTTACATTTACCGATAAGGTAGAATCTCCAACGCAAATATCCTTGATGGTGGCACTAAGGTTTACCGTGTAATTGTTAATACCCTTTCCTGTAGCCTCGAAGGTTTGTTTAAATTGACCAATAGCTCCATTATTAGTCTGTTGACGAATTGTATCATTGCCATGAGTCACGATCCAGGTGTAGTCTTCGGGCAAAAGCGACATTGTAAATTTATCGACTTGAAAATTAACACCAATCGGAGCGCAATTTTTCGCAAGCGGTTCATAGTCGGTATAAATAAAACCGGGTTTCACAGAAGGCAAAACGGTCACAAAATCCGGAGTGCTGCTAATTGCACAACCATTGGCTGAGATAGATTTTAAAATGACATTGAATTGTTTTAACGAAGTGGTCCAATTTTCGAAAGTAGTTGTCATGGATGGAACATAACCACTCTCGTTAGGATCTGTATGTAAGGTGTCGATATATCCACTACCGTAATCAATACACCAGATATATTCCTCAATCGGTACTGGTTGAGTAGCTACCGATGTGTTTTCAAAATTAACAGAAAGCGGACTACATCCTTCAAGTAAGTCTTTTGTAAATGAGGCCATGGGATTTTGATAAACCTCAATTGCTTGGGTGAATATTGCACTGCACCCATTTTGGTCACTTGTCGCCCTTAGAGCAAGTTGATATACTCCGAAATCAAACTTTTTGATCAACGTATCAGGACGGGTAAGGTTAAATACCGTGTCTGGATTGAAAGTCACATTATCGTAATCAAAATCCCATTCCCAGCGAACAACTTTATTTCCATTGATGATGTCCAGGCTTGTCTCATCCACTAATTCAGAACTTAATCCTTCACATACAGAAACTGAACTAAAGGAAGGTTGAGGATTGTTATAAATGACCACGTTGATTTCATCTTGTGTATCACATTTTGTCACTTTATCACGATATATTAATCGTGTGCGATACACACCTGGATTTGTATAAACTTGGCTAACGGATACCTTTGGCCCGTCGGTAAAGCTATTTGCTGCTGTAGGAACAGATTTAATAAGTACATTATTTTCATTGTACAATTCCCATCTCCATTCATCAACTCCCGATATTGAGCCTACGGTTTCATCAGTAAATGCTACAGTAAATGATTCGGAAGAACCTGGGGTCTTACAAAAACTTGTATTTGCTGTACCTATTTGTGAAATAGCTGTTGGGGTGACGCGCACTATTTTCTCTACTACAGCGCTACATCCACCAACGGCATTGTTGTCTCCGACAAGCAGCCTGACAAGTTTTTGTCCACCAGTTGCATAGGAAAATAAAGGATCTTTATCTGTTTTTGTTTGAAGTAAACCATCGGCAATGGTTGGCCCGTCGTAAAACTCCCAGGTGTATGCCAAAGCCGAACCTCCAGGTCCTGTAGATTCATTGTCAAAAAATATGATATCATCAATACAGTAGTCCCAAGATACTGGATTACTGGCTTTTTCCTTTTTCGCGTTAAAATCCGGGGTTGGTGTATCCACAATCACAATTCTGGATTCCCTGGTTCTTGGAGGATTATCTCCACCTGACGTAACTGGATTTAAAGGGCCATTGGATACATTTTCATCATAAGCATTGCAGGTATTCCAGTTATTTAGTGTTACGTAAAAATCTTGCCCAACGGTAGCAGAAGCTGGTACCTGGATCGTTAAACTAGTCTCAGCAACATCTGTTACAGGATATTTTGGGAGCGTCCCCAGGGAAGGATCATAATATGGAAAACCACCAGGGCTTACACCTTCTACCTTCACATTTGGTATTCTTGAGCCATTGACGCCATGACCATAAATCCACTGGATCCATCGTGGATCAGCATTTTCTCTGGCATCCGCTCTTGGAAAACAATTCCAAGTACTATTATCAGAAAAACTAATACTCGATGCAAACCCCTCACATACCCTGTAAACATCCGGATCTGACACAATGATGTCTTCTGTCCAAACGATCACATTTATTGGTTCCAGATCGACACTTCCCAATGGATTACAGGTATTTTCTACCTCAATAGTGACCTGATATCCACAAGCTATAGGTGCATTTGCATATAAATGGCTTATGATCGGTCCGTTTGGATAATTATTTACTTGAGTAAAATTCTGATTGCCAGAACCATCTCCCCAATCAACATGATACACAGTACCAGGAGTAGAATTTAAAAATAGTGTCTGAATCTGTATTGTAAAAGGAGCGCACCCCCGGCTACTGGTAATAAAATTAAAGCCTGGCTCCATAATATCAGAACTGGTGCATTGCGCCAGAGCGGCCTGGTTTGAAAACCAGATTGCTGATATAAGAGTGAAAAAAATAAATATCCTTTTCATTTTAAAACGGCCTTCAATTAGAATTAATCAGTTCGTTTAAATCACCAAAAAGTGATTTTCAATCCGACAAAGTTTCATTAAAATAGGCAGAATTTTACATTTTGGGCCAGTTCTCAGGATCAAGCGATGTATTAGACAGGTATAAAAGAAGCCCTGAACGCACTAAAAAAAATCAATTTCTATAAAGGTCTATAAAACAACCCAATGTAAAGTTTTTCGATGAAATGGATATTTTTAGGATTGAGCAATTCGTTTTTAAAAAAAATCATCCTGGAAATTTAATTATTTAAAAAAGTAATTGCACTATTCTCGTTTTTCATGGCAATTTTCAATAATTTTTTTTGGTTCCGATGAGATAGAGAAAGGTGATAATAAAGCATATTTGCGCTTTTAGTGAAAAAAATAGGATAATCTTATATTGAGCGTCTTTTGCTTAGATAAACTTGAGCACAAACTGGGAAGAATCCGAATTTATCCTCTTTTTCAATGGATTTTGAGGTATGAAATGCCTTTAGATTACAGATGATCCGTCAGTCTTTTTCCAATACATCACCTGGACGAGTGAATCAAACTGATACAAAATTACGGGAACCAAAAGCATCATTCCGCCATAAAGTACGTAGTCAAAAGTGAGGGCTGAAAGAAGGCTATTCCCCGTATAGTACCCACCGGAAAATTTGGCAATCAATGCAATTGAAGCAAGCATACATACAAGTGCAATCCAAAGATAGCTCCATGCTTTTCCAATTATATTGTTATTAGTTCGTGGAATAACTGATGGTTTGGTCAATAGTATTTTATCCATAAGTCGGTCATTAAAATCAACAGACGAAGGCTTAAGCAAACTTTTGCTAAGTAGCTCCCTGGTTATTTTATCGGATTCATTATGGTTTGTATTCATAGTATATCTCTTTTAATCCGGCAACATAATTTATGGATTTTCGCATTTTTAAGTCTGCTGATTTCATAATATTGACTTCATTTCATGTTTCAATTCCTTCTCTAATAAAGTATAAAAACGTTTGCGGGCCCGATGCAAAATAGTCTTTATATTGGTCTCGCTCAGCCCTGTAATCTCACCAATTTCTTTCAGATTTTGTTCATCAAGATAGAAAAGCCTTAATACAAGACTGTCATTGGGAATCAACTGCTCCAAAACCATATTTATATAGTATTTTTGTTCTGTCTCTACAAGTTCATTGACGGCATGATTTACCTCAGAATAGCTAATATCACTCAGTTCATTGATATCATCTGTATAACCAAAATCCTTTTTCCGTATCCTTTTCAATCCTTCATTCCTGACGATTTTGTAAAGCCAGGTAGAAAATTTTGATCGTTGTTCAAATTTTTCAAGTGATTTAAACGCTTTTAAAAACGCATCCTGAGTCACTTCTTCGGCAATAGGCCCATTCCTGACAATGCTAATTGCCAGAGAATACGCCATATCTCTGTATTTTTCTATAAAATACCGAAAAGCCTCCGTATCTCCGTCAAGAACTTTTTGAATGTACTCAGAATCCATTCAATATTAATCAGGTTGCTTGCTGTTGTACCAATGGAAAACGATTAAACTTGAACCACCGAATAATAGGATCATCGAAAAATATGAAACTACCTCATTAATGTCTGTTATTACTGTTAAGAAATAACCTACAAACAAACCTACTGCAATGCCTACCAAAAACATACCTGCTTTAAGTGTGGCATTTCGATAATCTTTTTGCTGATAAATTTGGGACAAATCTGCTCCTTTGTCGATCAGGGCCATTCTTTCTTTGTTTCTGGCAGCAGATACATATTTTACTGTCAACACAATGGCGACAAAAAAACCCAGTGTTGTGATAATCCCAGTGAGCATACCCATGATTGGAATAAATTCCATAGTCGTAAAATTTAAGTTATCAATATTTTTTGGTTATATGATCCTTACTAGTTGTAAAAGGTTACACCGACACAGAATAAATAAAGATAATTATTTAAATCAACGAGTACGTGAGTTTCCAAAAAAGTGCCCGTTTGTTAAGCGGGGATCTATGCAAGAAAAAACAGTAACAAATTGTACTCAGGAACTTTAAAAATAAAAAAAACGGAAATGGAGGAATATTTATTCTTTTCACGCTATTGGGTTTAAAGTAAAAAACTTTTGTTTTTCACTTGACTCTAGCCTCGTTTCCGTTATTTTCGGGCAAAAAAAATCCAAAATGAAAAAAATTTTATTCCTGATTTTAATAATACCTGTTTTTGCCAAGGCACAGAATTATACAAAAATTGAAGAAGCCGATAAAACCCGATATGTAAATACGTCTTTTTACGAGGTCAAAAATTACACCAAGAAAACCTCCAAAAAACAGGTTGTTAAAAATATTATTTTTCTCATCGGTGACGGCATGGGTACTTCCCAGGTTTATTCTGGTATTATCGCCAATAAGGGAAACTCCTACATCAGAACCATGCCCGTTTCTGGATTCAACAAGACCAATGCTTCTGATGACCTGATCACTGATTCAGCAGCAGGAGCTACTGCTTTTTCTATTGGCGAGAAAACCTATAATGGTGCTATTGGGCTAGATTCCAGTGGAATTGCAAAAAAGACCATATTGGAAAGTGCTGAAGAAAAAGGTCTAAGTACAGGACTAGTTGCTACTTGTGCGATCACCCATGCAACACCTGCTTCCTTTATTGCACATCAACCAGATAGAAATATGTATGAAGAAATAGCCGCTGATTTCCTAAATACAGATGTCGATATTTTTATTGGCGGAGGTAGAGATCATTTTAATAAAAGAAAAGATGGGCGTGATCTGCTTCTTGAATTGGAAAATAAAGGATATGAAGTCGTGACAACCATGGATTCACTTAAGTTTGCTAAAGGAAATAAAGTGGCAGGATTAATCGCCCCGGAACACCAGGCTCCAATAGAACTTGGCCGTGGAGATATGTTGAAAACTGCTTCAGCTTTTGCGATTAAAAATCTTAAGAAAAATAAAGACGGTTTTTTTCTCATGATAGAAGGATCTCAAATAGACTGGGGCGGACACGACAACAATGTCCCTTATATTGTTACTGAAATGTTGGATTTTGACCAAACTATTGGTGAAGTGCTCAAGTTTGCTGCTAATGATGGCGAGACGCTGGTAGTGATAACTGCAGACCATGAAACCGGAGGGTTTGCAATCAGCGGAGGAGATCTAAATACAGGAATAGTTGAAGGAAAATTTACAACTGGAAATCACACTGGTGTCTTGGTTCCTGTTTTTGCCTATGGACCACAAGCCGAGTTGTTTAGTGGGATTATGGAAAACACGGATATATACGCCAAGTTTATGCAGCTGCTTGAATTGAAATAACTTGTAGAATTACAGCTATAGTTAAGTTATCCAACTACTACACTTGAAAGTGGTTGGCTAAAAAGTGTCATATTAGCAAGATCTTGTAACTCCATACTCGTGGCTGCATCAATAACGTCAAATAATTGGTCATAAAAATCCAGTCCAAGATCGTAGAAGTATATATTTTTTAGCTTGTCAGTAAGTGCAAATGGTGTTGTCAATGTGTTGAGAATCGAACCTTTCAAATAGTTTTTTACTTCGATCAGTTCTTCTTTACTGATCTGTTCATTTTTTAATCGATCTATTTCAAACTTAATTTCAGCAACAGTCTGATCTTTGTTTTCCTTTTTCACATCGGAATTAATGACGAAATAAGCATCATTTTTCAAGGTCACAAAATGACTATGTATGCCATAAGTAAAGCCTTTGTCTTCACGGATGTTTTGCATTAACCTTGAACCAAAATACCCACCAAATACTTCGTTGAGCAATAACAACTGACCATAGTTGGCTTCATTTCTATTCTGGCTGCGCTTACCCATGAATATGGAAGACTGCAGGCTGGATTCTTTCTCAATATACTCATTGAAGAGATCCTGTCCGATACAAACTTTTGGATCAAATTCATGGATTTTTTGTAGTTTATTCTCAAAAAATCGAATTATACTATTTTGAAGTTCCAGATTAAAATCTCCGGTCATGACCAAATCAAATTTCCCCATCATCCACTGGTCATAATGATTTTTCACTTCATCAATAGTAGTGTTCCTTATGATTTCTTCCTTCATTACATTCCCATATGGAAAACTCCCAAAAAGCTTTGAACGAAAAAGACGTGATGCAACAAAATCATTTTTCTGCTCATTAATGCTGAGTTGCTGAATCTGAATCTGTTTCATTAATTCAAACTCGTGGGCAGGAAACGAAGCTTTGAATAGAATTTCATCCAGTATTGGTTCTATTTTTTCCAGATGTTTTGTGGGAATGTGAAAGTTGAGGTTGGTATAGTCAAACCCGGGCTGAACATCGAAAAAGGCACCAAACTGATCCAATCTCTCGGCAATGTCTTTAGAGGTATAAGATGCTGTTCCTTCGGTAAGCATTTTACCAGCAAAGTATGCTACGCCTGCAATCGATTCAAACCATGAACCTGCACGGAAAATAAACTCCAACCTGACGATAGGTTGATTTCCAGCTCTTAAAAAGAAAAACCGTGAACCATTGCTCAAATGAATGGTATCTGGTATAGGCAGCTTGAATTTTTTTGGCTCCACAAATTTTGGAGCAATTGTTCTGTCAACCATTAATTGGTATCTTCATCAATTATGGATTCCTGAGCTTTTTTATTGTCAAAATTGAAATGTATGGAAAACCGAAGAGTTTCAGCCAGAGGATTTTCTCTGGTAGTAGGAACCAAATAGGCAAAATCAACTCCAAATACATTATACTGAAGACCAACACCCATGGTGAAATACTTGCGGTCTCCTTTGTCATAATGTTCCCAGAAATACCCTCCACGAACAGCAAACAAATCTTTATACCAATATTCCAATCCTGAGCTGATCATGATTTCCTTAAACTCTTCTGAAGCGCCATCTGGAGCGTCGGTAAATGAACCAAACATACCACTTAGCAACGGACGATCTGGGTCTTTTCCCCGTGCAATTGTAGGATCTCCATTTTGATCCTTCACAATTGATCCATTCTCATCAACAACATAAATAGGTGGTGTAGGCACCATTAATTTATTGAAATCCAGGGCAAAAGTTAAAGTATTGTACGGATCAAGATTGTAGGTATATGCACTTCCAAACCGTAAGGTAGTAGGGATAAACTCTTTTTCTTCATCATTGGAATACGTTAGTTTATTTCCAATATTGACTATAGTAGCGCCTACGGCAAGGTTGGATTTCTGTCCAAGATCAGTTTTCCAATACCATCCGATATCTGCGGCAATACTTACTCCAGGTTGTGGATCGTTGCTGGTTCCGGAAAAAACGTTACCAGTCAGATTTGAATAAATATATTTTAAGGTTACTCCAAGACTCATGTCTTCGGATAACAATCGTGCATAAGAACCTGAAAAAGAAAATTCGCGTGGATTGAAATTCTGAATAGGCTCACCAGTAGCATCCGTAAACTGAATATCTCCCAAATCAAAATAACTTAAAGACATCGATACTGCCTGTTCTTTATTTATTTTATAGTATCCAGAAAGATACGACAAACTCATATCGTCTATTATTTTACCAAGCCAGGGAGAATAAGACAAGCTGAATCCGATATCTTTTTTTACGTAGGCCAGTTTGGCGACATTCCAATGTGTAGTATTGGCATCGGGGCTGGTAGCCACACCTGCATCACCCATAGCACCGGCACGTGCATCCGGTGCAATCATTAGAAATGGCACTGCAGTTGTAATGACTCTTCTTGACGTATCCTGTCCCGCAACATTTACCTGGGCAAAAACAGAAGATACCCCTACAAAAAACGCATATGAAAAAAGAATAATTTTTACTTTCATTAATTAAAATGATAATGATTTTTAAATATAATTAATTAATTATTACCAGCTTTTGATTTGCCTGTTTTTTACTTCCATCGGTCAAAGAACGAATGGAAAGATTAAATAGATATATACCGCTGGCTAATTTACTTCCATTGGTTTCAGCACCGTCCCATTCCAAATCAGAGATACGCGAATCACTATTTTCTTTTATAGTATAAAACCGCTTTACCAACTTTCCCTGCAATGAATAAACCTGAATGGTTATCTCCAGATCCTCCCCGGCCCTGTTATGCTCAAAACTAAATTGAGTATAATCACTAAATGGATTGGGGAAATTCATCAATTTGTCAATGGAAAGATTTTCACTTTCGACTACGTTAAACTCAATCTCAGCTTCATTGAAATTTCCATGGATATCCCATGCTTTCAAGGTAATTTTATGAGTACCAATTGATAAGTCTTTGTATGGATATGTAACCCAACCTTGCTTGTAAGTATCTTTTTCACCGACATAATAGCGATTTAGAACAGTTTCGCTTGTGTCATCCAAATTGGCAATCAAGTCCTCTCCAAAATCTGATTTAGATATACGTATCCCACTTTCATCCGTCAACCTTGCTAAAAATACAATATCTTGCCCTGTGATTCCTTTGCTTACAAAACTGGTATCGTTTATAAACAACTCTAATTCCGGTGGAGTATTATCTGCAATAAAATCTTCACTTATTCCTCCAACGACAAATTCTATATTGGATCCCGCAGCATCCAGTTTATTATTCATATCCAATGCATAAAGGTTTATTTTTCCTTTGGCAAAATCATAGCTGATATTTTTTGGAACAATAAACTCAACAGAAAATTCTCCATCTGTAACGGTCGATTCCCCTTTGAAAATCAGGTTGTCCCGGATCATAAATTTCATTGGAGGGTCTTCATTCCCAAATGTTTCGATTTCACTAGGTCGATCAAACACCGTGGTGAAGGCACTCCCGTTGAAGCCTGAATTTACCACTCCATTCACATCGAGTACCTGGCCTTTTAATTTTACTGTACCTAGGGCATTAAGTGTGTCACCTGGCTGATAGGAATCTTCATCTGCTAAAAGTACTACCTCATCCCTCGCACATGCCAGCGTCATTGAAGGATCTGCCAATAATGAGAAATTGCGATTTACACTGCCATTGAGTGATTGGTTTTTAGTCCGTCTGAAAACCTCTCCGAGCGAATGATATCGCCCCCCTTCCTTTTGAAAAACATTTTGATAAAATGCTTTATTAAGGATATAATTGGTGCTGGAAAAAACCGGACGAGCCGTTGTCAATAAGCCAATCGCACCTCCATTCGGGTTTAACAATAAATATTCGGCTCCGGATATCGTCATCGGGCTATCATGTCTACCAAACTCACATGTTGCCGTCACAAATAACGGTAACCGATCCAGGTTTTCGAACGATGTTGCTGTAGTAATATTCAAAATAGTCTCTGCAGTCCAACGTGTTGCTGATCCATGACCTGTAAAATTGAAGATCAATCCACCCTTTTCCACGGAACGTTCAAGTTCAGCGTTCAATTCAGGTGCTGATTCACCAATGGATGTTATCACCTGTGGATAAGCATCAAGGTAGATTTTATTGACATTGAATTGCGTATATGAAGTATCTACCATGGTTGCCAACTTATCTGCATCCCGTTGATGCAGGTTGCCATCACCGTCATCGGCTATAAAAAATAACTCATTTCGCCATGGCCCAAAGACATCGGGGCTAATAGTATAGTGAATCAATTTATCAACTAAAATCCTTGCCTCTTCGACTGATTTCACGGGGAGCCTGCCAACCCCTACGTCCATCAATTCGTCTCCGGAATACGATTCTTCCCATTCCCCCTCTTCTTCATCAAGAAAACCATAATAATCGTCGGATGAATAACTGTTGATCGGATGAAGAGAATTTCGCGAAGAATAGATTGGAACAAAATTGGTATTGTTGTCAATCCGGTCTTTGTAGTCATACGATCCTTTCCCAAAAAGGAGCACATTTTGAAGTCTGTTATCTCCAGTTCCTCGATCATAAATGTATTTGATATAATCACGTATGGCGGTCACATCCTGTTTGCCGGAAGAAAATTCATTATAAATTTCATTGGAAGTCACCACCTGCACTTGAAGACCATCATGAGTCTCCCGTAACGCTGCAAGTCGCTCTGCTTCACTTAAAAAGCGAGGATTAGTGACAATTAAAAAATCAATATTACCTGTACTATGTAAATTCTGATTGTGGATTTTCTGTGCTTTTTCAGGACTCAGGTACGTTTCATCCTTGAATATGATGTATTCCTGCAGGTCTGCACTCATTGCCCCGAAGGAAGCATAGCTACCATTTAAAGAAAACTTCTGATTAAGCGGTCTGAGGGGATCTGTGACATTCCAAATTTGAAATGCCGTGTTTCCTCCTTCGATTTCAAAAGTAGAAATAGTATTTTGTGTACTGGCTATTGATCGAAAACTTGTTTGGTTTTGATATAACTTTAATTTACGCTTAGCGACAACTGTAAAAAAATTGAGGCTTGCTTTTGACTTAACAGTACCAACTGGATTAAATGATAAACGGATTGTAAATTTTTCGCTTGAAGGAATATCAGAAGTATTGATCGTGAACTCATCCATCTGTTCTGATCCTTTGGCTAGATAGGAGCCTTCGACTATAGAATTTATCGTTTGCTGGCCCAAGGTTTTACCATTGATATAAAGGTCCATCGAAGCTGTTTCATAGGTTTGTCCCATCACGGAAGAGGTCAACTTGAGCTCAGTATTGGGGATCAAACCAGGAAAATCAAAATTAAAATCATAGGTAAGCGTAAAATCAAACTTTTCCCCATACCATTCCCTACCTGAATTGATGATATTAAACTCATCCTTTTCATAAACAATAAAATCATCGTACTGGTTTATCTTGGCCTGGTCCGAGCCCAAATTTTCTCTTTCAGCGATCCGTAAACCATCATCCAGTGCCAGTGTCAAAAAATAAAAACTGGTGTCTGAATAAAAATTTTTCTGATAATCCAATTCTCCATCTACCATCAATTGATGTCGACTGGCGTCTTGCCCATAGAATAAAATGTAATCCTCCTGATCAAATTTTCCATCCGAACCATCCATCACCAGAATGGCATTTTCAATTAAATCTTCAGCACGATCTTCACTATTTTTCTGCGGAAGCATGCCACCGCCATTTCCATAAATCCTGATTTTTTTGGGATTAATGCCTGCGACATTGATACCAATATTTTTAAGATAATTGAAATCCAATTTGTAAACACCAGTTTGCATGATTGGTAGTTTATACCATTCACCGGAAGCCAAAACCGAATTTTCAACCTGGCCAGATGTGCGCAAACTTGCCCGCATGGATTTTTGGCTATTTTCAATCTGCATCAACTCCATTGCCTCAACCCGATAATACCTGTTCGTAGTCGAATCGTATAAAAATGGCAATATATCCATAAAAGAAATGGCCTCTCCACGATCCTTAAGCGATCGAATGGAAACCATTTTTTTATTGATTGGAAATTGCTCAATAAGTTTTGTATTTAATTCCTCTGATATTTCACTTTTTACTATTTGAATAATGCTGACTTCAGAGACATTAGTTTGCTCCAGAGGTATGGAAATCACCGGTAAGCCATTGAATTCTTCTGGATAAACCGCACCTTCAATCTTCATATTCTCCATTTGAGCCTCTATCCAGGGGATCTGGATTTTGACAATATCTCCATGGATTTTCATCGTTTCCGATGAAAACAACAGCAGCATTGTTATCAAAAAAAGAGCTGTTTTAAATATTGAAGTTTGTGATCCCAACACAAATTGGTTTATTATAAATAGTATAACTGATCCAAAAGTAATTTGATTATTGAAATTCTATTTCAAAAGGTAGGTTAATCTGACTGCAAAGTTAACCATTATTTTTTAACATTTAATGTTAACGACAGGACAACATACCATATTATAATTATTGGAAGCGCTACAATTTTAAAAAAAACAATGAGCAGAATGGACACAATTATCAGTAAATACCTGGATTGATTTGCCTTAATTGAAAAATTCTTGAATTTCAGCGACATCAACTTTATATCCGAAACCATCATTGCAGATAAGAAAACTGCAATGCCAATTAACACCACATAATTACTGAAAATGCCTTGAAATTCATAGGGTGAAATAAATGGCAAAACACTCACAAAAATACCGCTTGCGGGAACAGGAAGTCCATGGAAATTTTCAGATTGGCGCGTGTCATTATTGAATTTTGCCAGTCTTAAAGCGCCGAACAATGCCAGCAAAAATCCGGTATACGGAAGCCAACTTGAAGAAGTATTTTGTTGGATCAAATAAAACAACATGGATCCTGGCAAAAAACAAAACGTGATAAGATCTGCTAATGAATCGAGGTCTTTACCAATGGATGAAAACTTCTTTAGCATGCGTGCTGCAAATCCGTCAAAAAAATCGAATAGAGCCCCAGCCCAAATCATAATCGATCCGGTTTGGAGATCTCCTTTAAAAACAGCAACCACACCGACGCAACCGCAGGCCAGATTACATAACGTCAGGAAATTTGGAATATGTTTGATCACCTATCTCTGTAATTTGCATTTATACCACAAAAAGGATTGTTTTTCTTTTCATAACCAATGGTTGTGCTTGGTCCATGACCGCAGTAAACAGTTGTATCATCTTCTAGCTTAAAAAGTTTGTTCTTTATACTTGCCATCAGTGTATCAAAATCACCCCCGGGCAAATCGGTTCGTCCGATGCTTTGCTGAAAAAGTACATCTCCCCCAAAACAAATTTTTTCTTCCTCACTGATCAATGCAATATGCCCTCTGGCATGTCCAGGAACAAAAAGTACTTTTAACGTTGTATGCCCAAAAGTCACTAGATCACCTTCCTCAACAAAATGATCTGCTTCACAGGATTCATATCCCTGAATTCCATAAATTGGTGCTACAATTTCATTCGCTTTTAAGGTTTCTATATCGAGTTTGTGTATAGTCAAACCAACTTTATATTCCTCTTTCACAAAATAATTTCCCAATACATGATCAATATGACAATGCGTATTGATCAATGATTTTACAATTAGTTGATTGTCGAAAATAAATTGTTTAAGAGCTGATTTTTCCTTTTGATCGTAACAACCCGGATCAAGGATGATGCATTCTTTTGTATCATCAAAAACAACATAAGTGTTTTCGGAAAATCCATTAAATACAAATTGTTTTACTGTCATCATTGTGTTTTAAAACTGAGACAAATTTGGTTTAAAAAAATATAATATCAAGCTTTTTCGTTATTTCGCTGCATGAAACACGATTACCTTATCATAGGTCAGGGACTTGCAGGGAGTATTTTGGCATATCAGCTTGTGAAGCGCGGCAAGTCTGTTGTGATTATTGATGAAAGGAATCCAACTTCATCTTCCAGGGTCGCTGCTGGTCTGGCCAATCCTTTTACCGGGCCTAAAATGGTAAAATCATGGAAAGCAGAAGAGCTGTTTCCTTTTTTAAAGCAATTTTATTGTGAACTGGAAACTGAAACCAATGCACATTTTTTTTCTGAGCGAACTATCTTTCGTCCTTTTGGATCCATTGCAGAACTGAACGATTGGGATGGAAGAAGCACCCAACCTAATTACAAAAAATTCATCAATATTATTCATGCACAAGGAATACATTCCAAATATGTTCATGAGCCTTTTGGTGGAGTTGAGATATCTGGTTATGTTTTAAATGTACCGGTCTTTTTGGATACTATGTATCTTTTTTTTCAAACGAAATGTACATTTGTAGAAGGAAGATTTGATGAGTCACTTTTAACCATAAACGATCAGGGAATCTCTTACAAAAACATCGAAGCGAGGAAAATCATATATTGTTCGGGTCATCAAATACAGCAATCGGCATATTTTGGATGGACCCCTTTGGCTCCGGTAAAAGGGGAAATTTTACATTTAAAAATGAAAACTGATTTTCAAACTATTTATAATCATTCCTGTTTTATTATTCCCAACGATGATGGCATGTTTAAAGCTGGCTCTACAT
This sequence comes from Cytophagales bacterium, assembly GCA_024643455.1. Taxonomy (GTDB): domain Bacteria; phylum Bacteroidota; class Bacteroidia; order Cytophagales; family Cyclobacteriaceae; genus JAAUQL01. Next base: position 6,627 of record JAHEMV010000007.1, on the reverse strand, counting down.
ATGATAGAATGGACCTTACTGATAGGCCAACAGAAAAAGGGAAAAATGAAATAACTAAAAAGCTCGATGCGTTATTAAAAATGGAGTACACAATTGTGAATCATGAAGCAGGTATCCGACCTGGGACTGTACCGAGAAGACCTCTTATCGGTGCGCATCCTGCTCATGGGAATATGTACATTTTTAATGGCATGGGAACAAAAGGTGTTTCCTTAGCCCCATTTTTTAGCAATCAATTCGTGAAAAATCTCGAAGAAGGCAACAATCTTGATCAAGAAGTAGATATTAAAAAGTATTATTCATTATATTTCAAATCGCATTTTTCTTTTAAACATTGAGGCACCAAAAGACCATATTTATTTTTTCAATCCTTATTTTTTCTATAGGGACTGTCTTCGCACAGGAAGCTATGGAAAAATTCGGCATGAACAGGGTGCAATACAAGAATTTTAAATGGAGGTACTACAGTACTGAAAATTTTGATATCTATTTTTATGACGGTGGAAATGAAATTGCCCGAATCGCAACCACTTACCTCGAAAAAGAATTTGACCGTATCACTGATATTTTAGGTACGATCTCCTATTCTAAAACAGAAATTTATCTTTACAACTCCCCGACCGATTTATTGCAAAGCAACATAGGAGTAAACGAAAACAGTTTCAATGTGGCAGGACAAACAGATTTTGTGAAGCCACTCATTGAAATTGCTTACCCGGGAAATGCAGAAGATTTCAAAAGAATGTTAGTTTATAAATTGTCCTCTATGCTTATAAACGACATGATGTTTGGAGGAAGTCTTTCGGATATGTTTCAAAATAGCTACCTGCTTTTACTGCCAGATTGGTTTATAAATGGAGCGGCCAGGTACACTGCCTATGGCTGGGATGTAGAGATGGACGACTATATCAGGGATATCATCCGAAACAAAAACATCAAAAACCTGAACAAATTTACCGGTGAAGATGCCGAACTTATTGGGCAGTCCATATGGAATTTTATTGCCGAACGATACGGTACAGGTTATATATCTAACATCCTGAATCTTACCAGAATTATTCGCAATGAAGAAAGAAGCATTTCTGGTACCATTGGTGTTCCATACAAAAGTTTCTCTGCAGAATGGAGCAATTACTATATGGAACAAACATCTTTTATTGATCAAAATTATGTACTTCCAAGTAACAGTGATGAAGTCAATACGAATAAAAAGCAAGTGGATCTTAAGGATGTAAAGATTAGTCCTGAAGGAAATTATTATGCATATGCCATCAACAATAAAGGAAAATACAAAGTGATATTGAGCCGTATAGGTAAGAAAAAAGAAAAAGTAATTCTTACTGGAGGATATAAAGTCATCAACCAGGAACCGGACAAAAGTATTCCCTTAATCAGCTGGAAGGATGAAAATACAATTGGAATTATCAATACCAAATACGGTAAAAATTACTTGTGGATTTATGAGATTGGATCAAATAAAAAAGTAAAAAAGGAGCTGAGTACGATTAACCAGATCAAGGATTTTGATATAGTGCGAAATGGAAATCTGGCGGTTTTAAGCGCCGATAGAAATGGTGACAACGATCTCTACCTGATTAGCCTAAAACGGAATTCGATCAAACGAATCACAAGTGATTTTTATGATGATGTAAATCCTCGATTTATACCAGGGACAAGTTCCATTATTTTTAGCTCCAACCGAACCACCGACTCAATTGATGTTGATGGAAGAAAAATAGAAGACATCACTAATACCTATAATATTTTCATTTACAATATCGACTCAACAAAGAGCACTGTTAAAAGAATTACGAACACGCTAAGTTCTAACATTAAACCAATGGCTGTCAATGCCAATGAATATTATTTTATTAGTGACCAGCAGGGTATTTATAATTTATTCAAATACGACTTATCAAAAAATATTTATCATCAGGTATCCAATTTTGGTTCGGGAATAAAAGACTACGACATCAGTTATGACAAAAGGTATTTCTCCTTTGTGATGAATGAGAATGGGCGTGATAACTTGTACCTTTCTCAAAACTATAATCTGGAACAAAATATTTTTACTGCTCAAACCAAAAGACAGCAATACCTGAATGCAAAATTTGTTGCCCAAAGACTTAAACAATCCAGGGAAAGGAGAGCATTAGAGGAATCGAATCCCGATACTATTCAAAATGAGGTGAATACAATCCCTTTTGAAACAGCCCCGAAAAAAGAAATTCGCAAACCGACCTTTTTAGATCAATATGAGGAAAAAACGTTTGAAGGTACTGGCGAGCAGTTAATAGACACTAAAAACTATGAATTTAGCCAGTCGGCAGTAATTCCTACAAAAAAGGACCCCCCTAAAGATCAGGATGAAATACTGGATACGGACAATTATGTTTTTGATACGGATGTGGTAAAAGGTGAAAATAGATCAAGCTCCTTGTTAAGTTCATACAGGAAGTTGAGGAAAGAAAGTGATGTAGCTGGGCCTTTTCCATATGAAACAAAATTCAGCGCTGATAATGTCGTGACTTCATTTGTTATCGATCCAATGATGGGATTTGGCTTGAAACTGGAAACACAAATGAATGATCAATTGGAAAATCACAAGTTTTACGGAGGAGTGCTGGCTACCACGGATCTAAAAAGCGGAAGTTTTTATGGAGAATACCAATTCTTAAAATATACTGTGGATTTCATTACACGATATGAGCGAAAAGCACTTTATCGACAGATTGAGAGCTCAAGTTATTATCAAAAATATACATTGAATACATGGGAATTGGGAGCTTCATTGCCACTTAGTGTGACCAGCAGATTGTCAGTAGTTCCATTTTTTGAAACTACTCATTTTTGGGATTTAGACCCTAATTCTATTTTGGCACCTCCATCTGGTTCGGTTTCTTCGGTGTATAATTATGCCGGTGTAAAATTTGAATTTGTTTATGATAATACAGTCGCTGGAGGACTTAACCTGATTCAAGGTACAAGAGGAAAAATAGGATTAAAACATAACGAAGGAATAGAAGATAGCAAAAAATCGTTCAGCAACTTTTATCTGGATTTAAGACATTATCAAAAATTGCACAGAGAACTAGTCATGGCAACACGACTGTTTTATGGTAGATATTGGGGAGCTAATCCTCAGAAATATTTATTAGGAGGCATGGATAATTGGCTTTTTAACGACACAAATGATACGGGTGAAGGCAATCCTTTAAAACAAAGCATGGGTGTTGATAACTCGAATATCCTGTTTTCAGAATACGTAACAAGTCTGAGAGGATTTGATTACAATACCTTCAATGGAGAGAATACCCTACTTTTTAATGCAGAACTTCGATTGCCTTTGATCAGATATTTATATCGTGGGCCGATTTCTTCCAATTTCCTTAGAAATATGCAATTTATTGGTTTCTATGATATTGGATCTGCGTGGACGGGATCATCACCGTTTGCGACAGAAAACAGCGTGAATACAGAAATTATTGCACCGGAAGGCTCTCCGTTTAGAGCGAGAATACAAAACTACAAAAATCCCTGGTTGTCAAGCTTTGGTTTTGGAGTTCGAACAGTCTTGTTGGGCTATTATGTGAAATTTGATATCGCCTATCCTATTGAGGACATGGTAAAACAAAAAACAAAATACCTGCTGACCTTAGGCTACGATTTTTAGCAAAGACTCCGGATTTATATTCTTTTGATTTGATATTTTAAACAATCTCTTTTGAAACTTCACTATAAACATTTTGGCGAGGGAGAACCTTTGATAATATTACATGGTCTATTCGGCTCTTCTGATAATTGGATGTCTATAGCAAAACAATTCGTACAATCCTATCAGGTTGTTCTGGTTGATTTGAGAAATCATGGTGACTCACCGCACAATGATCAATGGAATTACCAGGTTATGGCGCAAGACATTCATCAGCTAGCCGAACAGCTTGGTTATAAAAACATTCATTTAATCGGGCACTCTATGGGGGGAAAGGTAGGTATGACTATCGCTGGAAATTATCCTGGTTTTTTGAAGAAACTAGTTGTTGCTGATATTGCTCCAAAAGCTTACCCACTTCGTCACCGTAAGATCATTGATGGTTTACTGAGCATCAATTTAGGTGGACTTGAAAGTCGAAAGGAAGCAGAAATGGCACTTTCCGTTTATGTGCATGAAGCAGGGATCAGGCAGTTTTTACTAAAAAACCTGACACGCGATGCAATCGATGGATTCAAGTGGAAACTGAACCTGGAAGTAATCAACAACCATCTGGAAAATGTTGGCGAGGCTACTATACCTCAAACAAAAATAGATACACCTACTTTATTTATCAGAGGTATCAATTCAGATTATATAACAGACGATGACATTTTGGAGATCAGGAAATACTACTCCAATTCCAAAGTAGAGACCATTGGTAACGCAGGCCATTGGCTTCACGCTGAACAACCGGATGCTTTTATAAAAACAGTATTGGACTTTTTGGAATAATGGTCTTTAATAAATAAAAATAAACCTATTATTATCAAAAATTTTTATCGCCCAACATATCATGAATAAACAACGAAAAGGAAAATTATATTTGATTCCAACTCCTCTTGCCGAGCATACGCTGGACAAAATCGTAACACAACAAATGACAGAAGTGATTAAAGGGCTGGATCATTTTCTGGTAGAAAACCTTAGAACAGCACGACGATTTGTTAGTAGTCTCAAGCTTGGAAGAGTGATCGAAGAAATACACTTCAAGGTACTGGATAAAAAAACACCTGAAAAAATAATCCAAAACCTATGTGCACCATTATTGGCTGGTAAGGATATGGGAGTTATGTCTGAAGCAGGTTGTCCAGGCATCGCTGATCCGGGAAATCTTGCGGTTGCATTTGCACATCAGCATAATATATTGGTTGTGCCCCTGGTTGGCCCTTCAGCTATTTTCATTGCATTGATGGCCTCAGGGTTTAACGGGCAATCTTTTACTTTTCATGGATATTTACCGATCGAAAAACAAAAAAGAATACAAGCTATAAAGTCACTCGAAAAGGATTCTGCAAACAAAAAACAAACCCAGATCTTTATGGAAACGCCCTTTCGGAATGATCACCTTCTTTTGGATATTTTGAGTGCCTGTCAGCCCTACACAAAACTTTGCATTGCTAAAGACATAAACGGAGCGGAGGAAATGATCAGAACTTTAACCATTAAGGACTGGAAAAAAACAATCCCTCCCCTTCATAAAGTTCCTACCGTGTTTTTAATAAATTGTTGATTTAGTAACCTGAATATCAAAACAGAGTATTTTGTTTGTTATATGAGCAACTAGAATATATATCCGAAAGATATTTGAAGTACTTTATTGGTATACCGTTTTTCATAAACAATATCCTGTGGACTTGTGTTAGTAAATCCAAGATTATACCTTAATCCAAAATTGAACTGTTCATCCAATTTGTACGACAATCCAAAAACAGCAGCAAAATCACTTTTGGTAACATTACCGGAACGACTTTGGCCATAATAATAACTTTTGTCCACGGCTTTAAGCATATATCCATACTGCATACCGATTTCAAAACAGGCATCTTCGTAAAAATACGCTTTGGCTAGCAATGGGACATTGAGATAATGATAATTGAGATAAATATTTTGCGATCGGTCCAATGCAGCCCCTTGAAGAGAATAAACCAGTTCAGTCTGGATACTGAAAAATGGGGTTGTGATAAACTCTGCTGTCCCTCCGATATGATAAGCTATCCTAGGCAAAAAACCTAAATCTGCACTCCCTAAAGTAGCTACATTCATGCCTGCTTTTACACCAAATTCTACTTCCTGTGAATAGGAATTGGTAAAAATAAAAAAGGATGTTATAATTAGTATGCTTAATTTTTTCATTGCCTTCAGAATAAAAAATCAGTTAATGGTTTAGTTACAGGTAAATTTATAAATAAAATGGAAGAATCGTTCTTAAAATGATTTTTCCATTTGTTACCATTTATCATGTATTAATGTAGATACGAAATACATTCAAATTTCGAATCGTTGAAACAGATTACACGTGATATTTTTCTAATATTACTTTATCAATACCATGGATAAAAATCTTTCAGGTATCGTTATAGTTTCACTAAGTATGCAATTATGCAACTAGAAAATATATGGTCAAAAATCCATGATCGTCTGGAATTATCCAGACATATTGTTCCTTTTGCTAAAAAAAATATTGATCGAAAGATCACTCCCCAGAATACACTTTGCCTTTTTTGCCAGCCAAGAGGCGGCTCCACCTGGCTTGCAGAAATATTGATGAATCTGCCAAATTCAGTATTGATTGATGAACCTCTTTGGCGAGGTAAAATACTGCAACCATTCAAAAATCCAAATCCCGCTGACAGGAAAGTGCCCCGCTTAGCGGAACTGAATTTTTTTTATAATCAACCTATTCCAGAAACAGCCAATTGGCCTGAAGCCAGGAATGCATTTGAAGCCATTATATCAGGTCGTGTACCTTCTTTGGGATTATATGAAGAACAAAATTTGAAACGATTAAGACACGGTAATTTCTACATTACAAAATTTAACTATGCAAACTTGCTTATGCCCTGGTTGATTGAGCAATTTGATTTTAATTCGAT
>JAHEMV010000250.1 GCA_024643455.1 Cytophagales bacterium | reverse complement strand
ATCGAACCTTTTGCTCCTTTGTAAGCAGACAATTCCTCCTTAAATGCCACAATCCCTGAAGGTGTAGGATAGAACCCAATATGATTATTGAATGCGGCAAAATGCACCAAATTCCCATGGAGCACCAAAGTAGGCATAGCGTACTTAATGGTCTCTTCTGCTTCAGGCACTACGGCCTTGATAGTCGCTCTCACCTTTGCAAGCCTGTCCTGTATATCTTCAGGAAATCCTAAAATATAATTATCAACTTCATTTTTCATAGGAATGGATAGTTATTAATTTTTTTACCATTTAAAGTTATTCAATCTGTATCAAATATTTGACTTCAACTTCCTGCTTCCTGGTGTGTTTATTCAGAAATGTCCCATTCAACACGGTGATCCTAAAGTCAGGAAAGGATTCAATACTTTTATAGGTTAATCCCAAGGATTTTATTTTGTTTAATCCGGTCTGATCTGTAAATACATATTTGTTTTGAAGATCAGCCAACACTACCGTCTCAGGATTAATTGCCGGAACAATCCTGTCCAGCAAAAAACTGGTCATCTCTTCCCGGACACCAAATGTCACTAAACCCTCTTTATTTAGTTCATGGGTTTTCATATAAAATGCCACCTCACTTTCCGATTGGTAGACCAACAATTGAGGATAAAAACTGCGATTGATATAAAAATTAACAAGTAAAACAGTAATTGCAGGTACAAATATTATTTTATTGAGCTGATTGCCTTTTTCACGAATTAATAAAACAATTATTCCAATCCCAAGTAAAAAAACAAGGTAAATATCGACAGAAGGATGTTGCGTGGAAAACACAAGGTGAATTAACAGGATGGCTATAAACAACAATACGCTGGATCCGATTTGTACGTATGAAAATACTTTTAGGAACTTAGTCTTTTGGGCAAAATCCAAAACAACATTCGCTGTTAGAATGGACAAAAAAGGGAAAAGTGCATTAAGATAATGTGGTAACTGAAAACTTGAAAAACTGAATACTACAAACAAAAAAGTAAAACCGAAAAACGTATAATTCTCCTTTGTGTTTGTTTTTTTGATCAGCGATTTTCCTTTTATAAAAAGAGCAAAATAAGCCAGGAATGCCCACGGTAAATAAGCCCACAGCATGGTATGGAGAAAAAAGGTCGGATCGCCACTCCCTTTAATCGGTCCACTATTGGTAAACCTCCCCCACTGGCTGTCCCATAGAAAAAATTTAATCCCCGAAACCCCTTGCTCACCGAACAGCACTTTCTCCGGATGCAGATCAAATTGTACATAATATCCATAGAGGGTAGGTAAAATGAAAAGTAAGGAAAAGCCAACAACAGCAAGCCATTGCCAATGCAATATTGATTTCCATTGTTTGTCATATAGCATCGCCAGGCCTAAACCTGCACCAACTGGAATGATGGTAAACAAACCCTTGCTCATCAGCAAGCAGGCCAAACCAAATGAACCAAGAATCAATTGTGAAAACTTTCGCTCCCTTAGATAAACCGCGAGAAAATATAAAGAGAAAATTGTAAGCCCGGTTAGGTATGGTTCAGCGCGAACATCCGTATTGGATGTAATAATGTGTTGGGAAGTCATTAGAAGCAAAGCTGCCAGATATCCATGGTTTTTGGAGTAAAAATACTTGCCAAACCTAAACGTATAGTAAACCCCCAAAAGCATAAATAACACGGCAGGTAGTTTATAACTTAAACTACTCACGCCAAATGCATGGAAAGAAAGTGTTGTCATCCAAAATTGAAAATGAGGTTTATCAAGCCAATCCTGCCCTTTTAAAAATAATTCCAGGTAATTGCCATTGCGGTACATCTCGCGCGAAATCTCTGCATATACCCCTCCATCAATTTCCATAACCGGTACGATCATGCCAACAAAATACACCAAAAGTGCCAGTCCGATGGTAAAGATTCCTAAGAACTTCTTATTTGAAAATGTACTTAAATCCATGAAAAATCAATTGAAAAACCAAAGGTAAGGAGTATAGTCAAACTTGTTTTGAAATAAATCCCCTGAATTGATTTATTATTTTAACTAAGACGATGAATTTCACTAATTATCCTTCATTCTTAAAATGAATACCGCGATAATGACAAAAATGATAAGCCCAACAATGAGCGCCAGTATAGATCCTGAACCTATTTGATCGGCAGCATGCATAACTTTAGTATCTTTATGTTAGTTAATATCTTTATAAAAAGTCAATTTAAGCAACCTATGCGGTATTTCGCGATTTCGGCTCTTTTAATTTTGGGTTTGACAAACATTATTTATTGTCAGCAAAATACTGACCCCCAAAGATTCGCAAAAGTTGACGCACATGTTGCTAACGTGCACAAACAACTTATTTTCCAACCGGAACGTTTGGCCAATAAACTCACTGAAGGATTTACAAATGATTATGATAAAGTGCGGGCTTTTTACGTTTGGATAGCATACAATATAGAATATGATTTTACAGCCTATAGCCAAAATAAGCATGTTGGCCAAAGTGTAAATGAAGTGCTTACTTCAGGCAAAGCCCTTTGCCTCGGATACAGTTTATTGTTTGATTTTTTCTGTGAAATTGCTGGTATTCCCTGTGAAGTTATTGATGGGTATGCAAAAGGAATTGGATATAAAAAGAATCAGGAATTTCGGGAAAGCAACCATGCCTGGAATGCAGTCAATATCTATGGCTCCTGGTATCTTTTGGATGTGACATGGGCTAATGGTGACACTCAAAACCGTTCCTTACAACATAAAAAAATCAATTTGGAAGAACACTTCCTTGTTCCTGCTGAAAAGTTTATCCTCTCCCATCTGCCTGAAGACCCGTCATGGCAATTAATGAAAAATAAGGTCTCGATGAGTGAATTTGAATCAGGGCAGAAAACTACCAATAATGAAGCAGCAGAGATCAATAACTTTAATCCCGAAGACTATGCGGATCTCAATGAATTCGACAAAGAATTATTAAAATGTAAACGAGCTTCACATTTTAATCCAAAAAATTCCATCCTCTTCGAACACTTAAGTTTTGCATTTGTGTACAAAGCCATATCGATTACAGATGAGCTTTATAAAATTCCATTCAACTCGTTGCTGGATACCCTTTATACCATTGATTCAATGTTTTCTTCATTTCTGGATTCTGCTGTCCTGATAATTGAACCAATCGAGAATTGGAAAATTTCCTCTTTCAAAATGAAATTAAAAGATGAAATAAACTATCAGAAGGGCGTTTTCTATTACGAAATTGGTGCTGAGTTATTTAGAAAAGTCGAAAATCAGGAAAACAACCTAATGGAAATAAACAAAAAAACATCCAACTATTTTGATCTGGCAGCCCGCCATTTCACAACTGTTCCGGACAATTCCATCTACCATCAATCCGCCAGTGAATATTTGACAAATATTGAAAACTACCGCAAACGGGAACTCGATTATTTCTCGCCTAACTAATTTTTTCGATGATAATATTATGATTGGTATAAATACAAATATCAGCTGCAATGTGCAGCGCTTCCTTTACCATTTCATCAGCAGATAAGCCCGGGGCATGTTTCTTTAAAGCAAGAGCAGCCGCCTGGGCATACATACTTCCAGATCCGATCGCAGCAATATCATTATCTGGTTCCAACACATCGCCTGTTCCACTTAAAATCAGAATTTCATCCTTATTGGCTACGATGAGCATGGCTTCCAATCTTCGTAAGTATCGATCCGTTCTCCAGTCTTTTGCCAGTTCGATAGCAGCCCGCTTCATGTTGGCACTATAGGCATTTAGTTTCTCATCAAAACGCTCTAAAAGTGTAAATGCATCTGCAGTACTTCCGGCAAATCCAGTAAGAATCTTTCCATCCTGAAGTTTTCTGATTTTCCTCACATTACTTTTAGCAACGGTATTGCCCATGGTTGCTTGTCCATCCGCTCCTATTGATACTTCACCATTGTGTTTAATAGCGATGACGGTAGTTGATCTTATCTTTGTCATATTTTTAAATTTGAAAGTACATTGTTAACAGACTCCTATCTAAAACGATCAGCCTGATTTTTATAAAAAATAAAAGGCTGAATCTATAATCAATATAGCACTCAGCCCTTTGGATTTATTTGACATAACGAATTTTCGTCTGTCGGGTTTAAATCAATATCCTAACCGGCTCTTCCAGAAATCCTTTTAGTGTTTTAAGGAAGGCAGCGCCAACAGCGCCGTCAACAGCACGATGATCGCACGAAAGGGTTACTTTCATGACATTTCCAGGAACGACTTGTCCGTCTTTCACCACTGGAGTTTCTTTAATTCCACCAACAGCTAAAATACATGCATCCGGTGGATTGATTATAGCAGTAAATTCTTCGATTCCGAACATCCCCAAATTAGAGATCGTAAACGTATTGCCTTCCCAATCAGCTGGCTGCAATTGTTTATTCAAGGCTTTTGTTGCCAATTCTTTAACTTCCACAGCAATGTGTGATAAAGACTTGTTGTCAGCAAATCGGACAACTGGCACCAATAATCCTTCAGGAACGGCTACTGCTACTCCTATATGAATGTGTTTGTTCTTCCGTAAGGTATCGCCCTGCCAGGAAACATTAACATCAGGGTGCATCCTAAGGGCTGCCGCGGTCGCTTTAAGCACCAGATCATTGAATGATATTTTAACAGGCGACAATTCATTCATGCTTTGTCGAGCTTGAATGGCCTTATCCATATTAATTTCCATGGTAAGGTAAAAATGCGGTGCAGTGAACTTACTTTCGGTAAGTCTGCGGGCAATAGTCTTTCTCATTTGAGAAAGTTTAATCTCTTCAAAGCTTTCCTCTCCTACTACGGCAGGCAATTGTATTGTGGTTTCACCAGCTGATGTAGCAGTTTGAGCACTTTTTGTCTGAGGAGTATATCCCTCAACATCCCTTTTGATAATCCTGCCACCTTCACCAGACCCTGTTATATTATTGATATCATGACCAAGCTCCTGAGCCATTTTTTTAGCAAGAGGAGAAGCAATTATCCTACCTCCAGGTGCAACATGAGACTGAACTGTTTTTTCTATTTTTTCTTCTTGTTTGATTGCTACAGGTTCTGGGCTTTTCGCCTCTTCTTTTTTTTCAGCCTTTGGCGCAGCTTTACGACTGCCTTGGTGCGCTTTTATTAAAGTTTGATAATCTGCTCCCTCCTCTCCTATCACAGCTATCACACCATCAATCGCTACTGCCTCCCCGGCTCCTACACTTATGTATAATAATTTGCCATTTTCGTAGGCTTCCAATTCCATGGTAGCTTTATCCGTTTCCACTTCAGCGATGATATCACCAGACTTAATCGTATCACCAACTTTTTTAAGCCAATTGGCGATGATACCTTCAGTCATAGTATCGCTCATTTTTGGCATGGTAATCAAGGATGCTTTTATTTTACTTGTATCGACTGTTTTGACTTCTTCCATAGCTTCAGAAACTGCTTCTATTTTTGGTGTGGATTGAGGTTTATTGGTCTCTTTGATTAGATCATCAATATTTTCTCCCTTTTTTCCAATAACGGCAATAATGCCATCTATTTTTATTGCTTCTTTTTCTTTAACGCCAAGATAGAGAATTGTCCCATTTTCATACGACTCCAATTCCATCGTAGCTTTGTCGGTCTCTACTTCAGCCAGGATATCACCTGATTTTACATTATCGCCCACTTTTACTAACCATGAAGCAATAACGCCTTCCTCCATGGTATCGCTCATCTTGGGCATTCTGATTATTTCTGCCATAAATTATTGAATTTGGGCCTCAAAAATAGTTCTTAATAACGCTTTATCAAATAATTAAAAATAAAATTGACTGATTTAAATTATCCATTCTGCTTATAAATCAACAATTGGTGATGTGATAAATTAAATTAGTATGCTTTTCCTTAATTAATAAATTGAAATCACACATTTTTGTTTGGCAATTAGCAATAAAATAGAAGCATTACATAAAATCAATGAGTTCAATAAAAGAATTATTCCTCAGGCATTTGGGACAGACCAGTCCATTTCCGGTTGGATTAGAAATAGAAAGAGCTGAAAATATTTACCTCTACGGTACAAATGACAAAAAATACATCGATCTTATTTCTGGCATTGCAGTAAGTTCTCTTGGACACAATCACCCGAAAATTGTCAACGCGGTTAAAAAACAAGCAGAAACCCATATGCATGTGATGGTCTATGGAGAATTTGTACAAAGTCCACAAGTGAAATTAGCTAAAGCAATTAGCGATACACTACCGGACTCGTTGGATAATGTCTTTTTCGTAAACTCAGGCAGCGAAGCAATTGAAGGAGCGATGAAACTCGCCAAAAGATATACTGGCCGACATGAAATTCTTGCCTGCAAAAACGCTTATCATGGATCAACCCAGGGAGCCCTTTCTCTTAGCTCCGAAGAAACATTTCGACAGGGATTTATGCCATTGATCCCGGGTATTGGGCACATATCCTTTGGCAACGAAAATGACCTAAAATCCATATCTGAACAAACAGCAGCAGTTTTCATAGAAACCGTACAAGGCGAAGGCGGCGTGCGAATAGCTTCAAAAACCTATTTCCAGAAATTGAGACAACGATGCACGGAAACAGGAACACTACTTGTTTTGGATGAAATTCAGACAGGCTTTGGCCGAACAGGAAAATTCTGGGCCTTTCAACACTATGACATTATTCCTGACATTATCACCGCAGCCAAGGGTATGGGAGGCGGTATGCCCATAGGCGCTTTTATTTCCAGCCAAGATATAATGAGTGTACTACAAAAGGATCCTGTGCTGGGTCACATTACCACTTTCGGTGGGCATCCTGTGAGTTGCGCCGCTTCTTTGGCCTTGTTGGAAGAATTACAATCCACACGGCTTTATGAAGAAGCGGATAAAAAAGCACTGATTTTCAAAAAGCATTTAGTTCATCCAAAAATAAAAAATATTCGACACCTCGGTTTGATGATGGCTATTGAGTTTGATTCATTTGATCAGGTATCAAAAATCATTCATAAATCCATGGAATTGGGGTTGATTACCGACTGGTTTTTATTTTGTGACAATGCTATACGAATTGCACCACCTTTAGTCATCACAGAGGAACAAATAAAAGATGCCTGCTCTATCTTGCTACAAGCCATTGATATCGCTTAGTCAATTTTGTCTGATTTCAGAACTTTGACAACGTTATATTTTTTTATATTTGCGGCTTCGTTTGAAAAAACATATTGATCAATCAGAATATTGCAATGAAAGACTTTTTTGAAGAAATGAAATGGAGAGGCATGATTCACGACATCATGCCAGGTGCAGAGGAACAATTGAAAAAAGAAATGACCACCGCTTATATTGGTTTCGACCCAACCGCTGATTCCCTGCATATTGGCAGTTTGGTGCAGATCATGATATTGGTGCATCTTCAAAAATCCGGTCATAAACCCATGGCTCTGGTTGGCGGCGCTACCGGAATGGTGGGTGATCCTTCTGGAAAATCTGCAGAAAGAAATCTCCTTACAAAAGAAGTACTGGACAAAAATCTGGCGGGCGTGAAGGCACAATTGGAACAATTTCTGGATTTTGATTGTGGCAAAAA
>JAHEMV010000711.1 GCA_024643455.1 Cytophagales bacterium | reverse complement strand
AAATTTGCGCCGATGCCAGGAACACCAATGGCCTCTGGATGAAGTACTTGATTGACGGCTGCCGGCAACGTAACGACCAGAAGAATAACCATGCCCCAACGCGCTATGAGGCGGAGCCTTTGAACAAAGAACGTTATTCCGAACGCCGTCTGAACAACCCCGGTCACCGCATTGACAAGGTCTCGGTGTGCCTCCAATGCATCTGGCACGAGTGCTCTAAAGAAATCCGCATGAGTGAAATGGGCAACGCCTGCTACGGTGACTATTACGCCAACCAAGCCAAGCACTATCGATCTCTTCTTGCTGGTATTCATTCGGTTTCCTGTCCGGACACTCCAGCCGTCATTGGCGCCACCTAACGCCTGTTTAACCGGCGTTTTTCGGAGCGCAGCGGAGAAAAACGTCCGCGTTTAAACATTTGTTAGATGGATTATGAATTAATCCATTTTGTGGATAATTTAATATTCTTTTATTCACTTGCATACTTTTGCTTATCTTAATATTTGGTGTTTCTCCCAAAATTGAATAGCATTATTTATCCATCCTTCAGCGCTAGTTCCTGTACCAAGCCCAAAACCATGACCTACATTACGGTATTTATAGAACTCAGTAGCAATACCAACACTTCTTAAATTGTTAATTCTCCTTTCCATAACTTCAGGAGAAGCAATGCCGTCATTCTCACCCACAATCGCAAAAGTTGGTGGATCGTTTTGAGTATAATAGGAATGTCCGGTATATTGCATAACCACAACGATAGGTTTTGGGAGATTATCACCACCATAAGCGGCGGCGCCATTTGATCCGATATTTGCTACCATTCGTGCACCTGCAGAACCTCCCCAAATCGAATAATTTCGAACACCAACATCAAGACTTTTGGCGTGTTTAAAAATGTAAGACAATGCCGCTGCCAAATCTTCGGTGGCTCTTTGCTCGCCGCCTACGCGATATTTTATGGAAAAGGAGTTATATCCATTTTTGCTTAATTCCAAAGCAAGTGGAAAGCCTTCATGAAGCGAACCAACATATGAAAAACCACCACCCGGACACACTACAGCAAAGGGTGCTCCCGGTTTTCCTTTGAAAAAGAAAAGTCCGGTGTTTTCTTTATCCCGATCTATTTGTTTTTGCTGCGAGGTATAAAAATCATAAAAAATTGTCTTACCTTCAGTTACTTGATCAATCATATAATTGAGGGTGCTTACTACAACTGAAGGGCGTATCTCCTGATGATAGGGCATCAGAGAAGCAACATTTGAAAGCCTGATATTATAGTAAGACAAATTATTATCGCGGGTTAGTACGCGTTTCCCAAAAGAATCAAATGCAGGATGTTCTGCAATGTCGCGGACTGTACTGGCTGTTGTAAGATGAGCAGTTTTGATAGTTCCTTCAGCACAAACGGTAAGAGATGATATTGACATTACGACTATAATCATCATCACTCTTTTCATTTTACTAACCTTATAGGTCGTTTAGAATGTTTATAAGATATGAATACATAGCAAGACAATATCCTTTCAAATTATTGACGCTGCCAAGTTGTGCCCATCTAACATGTAGTAGGTATCCTAAATGAAAAATGGAATGCCACCTTTATTATGGCCTAAACATTTTTTGAATTTAGGATAACCCGATACAAAAAGTGTTAATAAAATAAACAAATAAACAATATTTAGATGCGTTCCCTAAATTTTTTATACCATCATATTTATGGCATAAGTCGGCAATTTAATAATGGTTGTTGGGAAGAATATAAAATTTTTGAAAAGCAGTAGAACGCCGACATGAAAAAGCCTGCCTGAAGGCCATCGATTAACGGATCGTTTTGATCCGGAATTTATTCGCAAGCGAAACCTGAAGGTGTGAAAAAAATACTGTGATTCAATAATCTGATAGCACTAATTTATAATGGATGCAATAGGTTGTTCGTGCTACAGGTCGAGCGGACTTCTAACCCCGCGGCCGCCTTTATTCAAAACATGGGTATAAATCATGGTTGTCGATACATCTTTATGTCCCAATAGTTCCTGAATGGTCCGGATATCGTAGCCGTCCTCGATCAAATGAGTTGCAAACGAATGTCGTAAAGAATGACA
>JAHEMV010000249.1:1720-7604 GCA_024643455.1 Cytophagales bacterium | reverse complement strand
CCGCTTACGTGCATTTTAAAAATACGGCCGATGTTGCTTTGATAGCAGATCTTTCATTTTATCATCACCATCAGGTGGATATCATTCCTTCAAAACAAAAAGTCAGGATTCAACCAGGCGATGAAAAAGTCATGGAAATTTCACTAAGATCCCATGATGCAACGGATTATAGTGAACTAGGGTATATACAATATAATTGGTTGATACGTTACGATGGAGAAGAGTACAACGATTTTTATCTTGATGGAAATGCTGATTTTTCCATAGAATCCAGCACTCCTGACTATTTTTATCCTCTGACGCCACAGTTTGTCCATGAAGCTGAAGTTACGTTTAAGCAACCTTTTAATATGTTGAAATCGAATCTAAGCATTGATGCTGGTGAACCAGGAACCTTCCCCGATATTCTATTAGTCAATAACTCTTCAAAACTCGAAGTCTTTCTGTCTAATGATAAAAATGAACAAACAAAATCTGTTTCAAAGTCATATGAAAAAATAGACTATTTGAAAGGTAAAAAAATTAGTAATTTGACTCCTGGACT
Organism: Cytophagales bacterium; assembly: GCA_024643455.1. Classification (GTDB taxonomy): domain Bacteria; phylum Bacteroidota; class Bacteroidia; order Cytophagales; family Cyclobacteriaceae; genus JAAUQL01. The sequence continues at coordinate 7,060 of JAHEMV010000249.1, read as the reverse complement.
ATCGTATGCATACTATGAAGGTAATTGGTCAGGAATACCTGATTTCAGCAAATTGACTCCAAAAATGCGGGGTATAGCATTGGATTTTTCAGTCGAGGATTTGGCGGTTAACAAAAATAATTTTGGCATACGGTATACAGGTTTTATAGCGATAGAGGAGGATGGGATGTATTATTTCAGATGCCTCGCTGATGCTGCTGCTTCGCTAAAAATCCATGATAAACTAGTTTGTTTGGATGGGAACAGTGAGGTTATTAATGATAAAAATAATGGCATAGCAAATTTTGGTGCTATTGCTTTGAAAAAAGGGATGCATCCAGTTGAAATTGATTTTATGGAAAATCAGGGTAGTGAACGTTTGCGTTTTTATTACAAAAAAGAAGAGGCAGCAGACTGGATTTTTTTGGTATTGGAAGACTTTTTTCGAACTTCTGATAGGCACTAGTACGAATTTTTAAGTATTATAAATAAAGTTAATTATGAAATTCAAATCATTGTCAGCGATTCTATTCGCAGTATTTTTTATGTTGTTCGCATGCGAACAAAAAAAACAAGTCGAAGAGGGGCAAGTGTCTGAAGTCAAAGAGCCAACAAATTGGGCTGAACGGCTTGGTTATCCATCAGGCAAAAAAGTTATCATACTTCATGCTGATGATGCTGGTATGTGTGAAGAAGCCAATATTGCTATTAAAAAATATTTATTGGATGGAGATATTCAATCAACAGCTGCCATGCCTCCCTGTCCTAACTTTGATGAAATGATCACTTTTGCTATTGAACATCCGAATATAGATGTTGGATTGCACTTAACCTTAACTAGTGAATGGGAAAACTATCGATGGCCATCGGTTTCTCCTGTATCGGAAGTCCCCGGACTAATCGATGAAGCAGGAATGCTGTGGCATGAAGTCCCTCAGGTAGTCCAGCATGCTACAGCTGAAGAAGTTGCCACTGAGATTAGGGCTCAAATAGAAAAATCAATTGCGCTGGGTTTTCGACCTGATCATATCGACACCCATATGGGTACCTTGTATGGAACTCCTAAATATGCAAAAGCTTTTTTAGACATAGCCATGGAATACGGTATTCCTGCTAATGCAATTGATATGTCTGATTCCCTCGTGGTTGCTTACTATCAGAAGGCAGGATATCCTATCAATGATGAAATGATAAAATATATGGAAGCCTATACCTTACCAAAGGTTGACAATTTTACCAGTGCTCCAAATACGGATACCTATGAAAAAAAAGTGGCCTCTTTTCAAGAACTAATCAAATCGCTGCGACCTGGACTGACGGAGATTATTTTTCACCCATCCATAGAAACAGACAATTTGAAAAGTATAACCGGTTCATGGCAGCAACGTATATGGGAAGCAAAGATGTTTGCAGATCCGGACATGAAAAAATTCTTTGTAGACGAAGGTCTCATTTTCACCAATTGGAAGGAAATCATGAAACGGTTTGATGAGCGAAAATCCTGATTGTTTTTCCAAACCTGGTCAGTGATGCTTTGAATGGATATGCGTTTACAATTACCTGAAATTTTGAAATTAAGGAAAATGCGATTTTCGGCAATTATTTTTAGTTTGCTCATTGTGACGAGTTGTCGTAATGATTTACTACAAACTCCAGATCAGTTAACGATCAAAAAAAGCATCATTTTTCCATTGCAAAAAGAACATGTTCATGGGCCAACTGTAGTGGAACTCCCGAATGGAGATTTGCTCTCAGCCTGGTTCCAGGGATCAGGAGAGCGTTGGGCAGATGATGTGCGCATCATGGGTTCAAGACTCAATTCAGGTGATACCATCTGGTGTGAACCATTTTTAATGGCAGACATTGCTGGCTTTCCGGATATCAATCCGATTTTGTTTATGGATACACAACAACGATTGTGGTTAATGTGGTATCCTGTACTAGCAAATCAATGGGATTCCTCTATTCCGATGTATCGAATAAGTGATAATTTTGAACAGCCCGGAGCCCCGGTGTGGAGCTGGCAGGATATTCTGTTTGTAAAGCCTGGGGATAAAACAGAGCGGGGTATTCAACCAGGAGATCGGTTTGTGGAGGAAGTCAGGAAGCAACTTGAAGAATATGAAGCTTATTTTATAAGTGACCTTTTACCCACTTTTCCTGCCGAACAGCATGATTATATACTAAAAAGATGGAACAAGTATAAAGATGAAGTGGATAGTCTCGCTTCTGGAAAAAATATGATGCGGAGCGGAAAGTTGAATGATGGAAATGAGGAAAAACCTGCCATATTGGGTTATCCGCTTTCCAGAAGGATTGGCTGGCAAACTAAAAATAAAGCAGTTATCATGAGTGATCGTATGATTGTACCACTTTATTCTGATGGCTTCAATTGTTCTCTATTCGCCATAACCGATGATTTGGGCAAATCCTGGAAGTATAGTAATCCCGTGATCGGCGGCATTGGCATACAACCAACAATAGCAATATTGAAAGATGGAAGTCTCGCAGCCTACCTCAGAGACAACGGGCCTCCACCTCAAAGAATGCAACGCACAAATTCACTTGACGGAGGAATAAGCTGGTCGATCGCTAAAGATACGGATATCCCAAATCCGGGAGCTGGATTTGATATGACCAACCTCTCATCCGGCGAATGGGTTATGGTTTATAATGACCTTGAAGACGGCAGATATGATCTGACCGTTGCCATATCGGACAATGATGGAGCATCCTGGAAATGGAAAAAGCAAATAGAACATGATGATCGTGGTATAGAGAAAGGCACTTCCAGTCATTATCCTGCCATTATTCAAGGAGCAAATGGAATAATCCATGTTGTGTATAGCTACCATCACAAGGATCGCGATGGCGCACCGGATAAAACAATTATGTATGCCTCATTTCCAGTGAGTTGGATTAAGGAATAATTGACAAAACCGTCTTATCAATTTTTTTTATAAAGTGAATTCTATCAGAAAGTTATTTTTTTATTGAAAAGTAAGCTTTTGAATAGCCCATTTGTCAAATATTTGGATATTATAAAAGGTGGCGTCTTGAAACAAGAAATGAAGTACCATCACATTTTTGAAAAATAAAATGAATATCCAAATGATAAGATTATCAGGTTTTATTTTCCTCATCTCGGTTTTTTATTCTTGTAAGCATCCTGTTGATTCTATTATTGTTGTTAATCAAAATGCACAGAAAAGCTATAGTGACATTCCTTTCATTCAGGAATACCATGAAGGATTCCTTATTGACAAAAATATAGCCGATGCCAATGACGTGAGAGCCATTCAACCGGATAAAACAGATAACATCTGGATTGCAACAAAGCATGGTATTTACATGAAAAAAGTGGGTAGTCGCAGGTGGGACTTAATGATTCCCGGTATTGATCAGGGCCCAACCTATGATATCAAAGTGGATAAGGATAATACGATTTGGGCTGCCACATGGAACGGTATTTATGAATTTAAGGATGGGAATGTAAACAATATCCAGGGTCCAAAACCACCAATTGCCAGGATTGTGGTGGCAAAAGAAGGTATTTATGCTCTGGGCCCAAATGGAATTTGGCTTTATCATGACCAGGCGTGGGAGAAAAAAGAGTACCCTACTGGCTCCAGCATTCGTACTGCATTGTCCGATGGAAATGGTGGTTTATGGATTGGTACAGATGTAGGGCTTTTTCATTGTTCCGATAAAAAAACAACTGCCTTTCAAGAGAATGAAGATTTGGTAAGTGCCTACGTGAAGGGATTGGATTTTGCAGAAGATGGTGAAATGTGGGTTGGTTGCATGGGTGGAATTACCATCCGAAATAATTTGGATAAAATAGGAGAGAAGTTGCCAAAAGATGGCCTACCCAGCGCTGAAGTGAATGTAGTCAAAAAATCACCGGATGGTATGATGTGGGTTGGGACTGACTATGGGATATCACGTTTTAAACCTGGTGAAAAGGAATATTCAGTCCGTTTAAGCAGACGCTGGTTGATGGCGGATGAAGTACGGGATATTGCTTTCGATACATCTGGAAATGCATGGATCGCCACTTCCAACGGAGTAAGTGCCATTAAAAAACAAGAAATGACACTATCTCAAAAAGCAGATTATTTTTATAAGCGACTGATCCAACGACATGTTCGGGATCCATGGATTGTTGCCCGCTTTCATTTAGAAGTCCCTGGTGATACGACTACGATTGTTCCTGATGATGATGACAATGATGGCGAATATACATCAAATTACCTCGCAATGGAATCATTTCGATACGCCACCACCAAAGATCCATTAGCAAAGGAGCGTGCCAGAAAGGCATTTGATTTTTTATATTTATTACGTGAGGTCACCGATCATAACGGTTTTTTTGCACGGACCGTTATTCCTGTTTCCTGGGAGCATTCGCATGATATGAACCGAACCTACACGCCACAACAATTGTCGGATGAAATGATTAATGATCCCAGGAATAAGCTTGTGGAAACACGGTGGCATATCTCGAAAGATGGAGTGTGGAAATGGAAAGGAGATACCAGTAGCGATGAGTTTTGTGGACATTTCTTTGGATATTTCTGCTACTATACCCTTGTGGCCGATGCAGACGAAAAAGTGCGTGTTGCAAGTCATGTAAGCAAGATTATGGATCACCTAATGCGTAATGAATATAATGCTGTAGATGTCGATGGCGAGCATACCAGATGGGGAGTCTGGTCACCGGAAATCTTGAATCATAACATGGACTGGACACCCGAAAGAGCATTGAATTCTCTGGAATTATTGTCATTTTTAAAGTTTACCCATGAAATCACAGGTGACACTAAGTACCAGGATGCATACCTTCACTTGATTGAAAAGGAAGGATATATTGAAAATGCAAAAAAACTCCATGACACCAATCCTGCATTTGATACTTACTTTGATATATTCATGGCCTTATATTTATATCCAACGCTGATTACATATGAAACCAATCCTGCTATAAAAAGTGAATATGTCACACATATGGATTTGTGGTTTCAAAAGAATAAAAAATCCAAAAGCCCTTTGGTGAATTTTACCTATAATTATTTGAGTGGAGGAAGTGATGAATTGGACAACTCAATCTTTTTTCTGAAAGATGCATCGTTGGATCTGGTTGACTGGCACATTGATAATGGTCGAAGAGAGGACCTAAATGTAGTGAGATATCCAATTCTTGAAGACTTGCAGGTAGACCAGCTTCGACCTCCAAGTGAGTATCGCACCATACGATGGGATAAAAATCCTTTTGTGGCGGTTGCTGGAGACCCTTCCGAAGAGCTTGATCCTGTTTTTTGGCTGTTGCCTTACTGGATGGGGAGATACCAGGGATTGATT
>JAHEMV010000249.1:0-1620 GCA_024643455.1 Cytophagales bacterium | reverse complement strand
AAAAGGACTTTTACTAAACCTCATAATTGTTGGGATGACGTTGGGAACGACCTGGGCAATTCGAGGTCAGTTTGGCCATGAGCACGGTGCCGCCTGGGCTGGTGGAGTTGGAGCAATCATCATTTTACTAATATCAAAAAGAGAAGATTGGTATAGTAAATTATTCAAAGCAACATTAGCTGCAGCCATAGGCTGGGGTTTGGGAGGCATAATGAGTTATGGCTTAGTTGTAGGATATGGAAGAGGTTCTGATTTTATCAACGTCTATTATGGGTTTTTAATGCTTTTTGTCATTGGTGGGCTTTATGGCTTCTTAGGGGGAGGACTTTTTGGTTTGACTTTATCTGATTCGTCAGAGAGCAAAGTGAAGTGGCCTTTGCTACTAGTCGGTATGACTGCTGGAGGAATTATCCTATATTTTTTCTTCATAATGCAATGGGAATGGTTGATGACTCCTCCCAGAGACGAATCGTGGGCTGCTTGTCTCGGTATGGCATTTTTCTTGATCTGGTTTCTGCTTCATCATAAATTCAATTCTGCATTACGCGTAGCAGTTTTTTCTGGTCTTGGAGGAGGGTTTGGTTTCGCCTTTGGCAATTTCCTTCAGGTACTTGGGCATGTTTCTGAAATTTCATTCAACTTTTGGAATGTGATGGAATATTCATTGGGTTTTTTCGGAGGGATAGGAATGGCATACGGCACGTTCACTTCATCCTGGGATAAAACAAAAGTTAATCAGACAAAGTCCTCCAATTTGGTGCCGATAATGGTGGCAGTTTTAGTGATCCCATTTGTAGTTTGGCAACAGTCTTTTGGGATGGAGCGTTTAGTAAAAACCTATGAAAATCTAATTGAAGGGGATATAGAAACAATAGCGCATGTTGTTCGATTTATTGCTTTTGGATTGATCCTTATCCAGTTTGGATATGTATTATTAAAATACCATTATATGCAGAAAGATAAATTGGTTCAGTATACGATGAAAGATGTCAAAGTATTTTTCATGAGCCATTTTGGTATTTATATCATCTTTAGCTTATTGGTTACCGGTGCTATGATAAGTACTTACAGGATTGAACAATACCTGTATATCATAAATTTCATAATCATTATAATCGCTTTGCCAAGGCTAAATCCTGTGTTTGAAGAGAGAGGTTTAACGACCGGTAAATGGGGGAGAAACCTATTATTGGTAATGCTCTTTCTAGCATTTTTGGCAATTATAGCCATCAACTCACATGGTGAGTTACAAGGAGCACATCAGCGCTTTGAATTTTAAGGAAATGAACTGGCCTGATTCATAGTTTTTATAAGTATATTAATCGAGATAATCAATTGAGTAAAAGGCTTTATTTCTCATGAAACTATGACAAAAGTAGCTGTAATCGGGTTTGGGTTTATGGGTATGACCCATACCAGTAATATATTGAAAAATGATAAACTTGAGTTGATTGCCATCGTGGATAAAGATCTGGATGGCATCGAAAAAAAACTCCAATCCGGAAGTGGTAATTTTTCTACCGGGGATATTGATCCTAAAATCATATCCAGAATACACAAATACCCAAACCTTGACGAATGCCTAAAAAACGAGCATATCGATTCGGTTCATGTTTGTGT
>JAHEMV010000248.1 GCA_024643455.1 Cytophagales bacterium | reverse complement strand
GGATACTATTCATATTGAAACACATTAAACATGCGTCATTACCATTTTAGTAAGACTCTCCACCCAAAGATCATGGGAATTCAGGCTTTCTACCAGCTGCCATTCCTCACCTCCATGCTCAAGGAAAAGCTCCTTAAATTCATCCCCAACTTCAATGGTCGTTTCCAGGCAATCCGCAGTAAAAGCGGGACTAAATATTAAAATCTTTTTCTTCCCTTCCTTTGCCAAACGCTGGATTTCATTTTCTGCATAGGGTTGAATCCATGGATCTTTACCCAATCTGGATTGAAAAAAGATGGTATATTGATCCGTTTTCAATTCGAGTTGTTCGGCTATTTTCCGGGCTGTCAAAAAACATTGTGCACGATAACAAAACTGATTTTTAGTATTGTAGGTAGCGCAACAGTCAGCATTGAGTTTACAATGGCCATCAACCGATGAATTTCTGATCTGCCGCTCTGGTAAGCCATGAAAGCTAAACACTACCTGATCATACTCCATGGATTTCATGTACTTTTTGCCGAGCATTGCAAAGGTCTTGATCATCAATTCATCATCCGGATATTGACTTATAAAATCTAATTCGGGTATAATCAACCGATCTTTTATATCATCCATCACTTGCTCCATTACCGAGCCGGTAGTTGCTGATGCATACTGTGGAAATAAAGGCAATACAATGATTTTCTTTACATTTTTTGTTAACAATTCATCCAAGGCTTTTGCTATGGAAGGCTTTTGATAACGCATCCCCAAAGTAACTTCAAAATCATCGCCAAGCTTTTTACTGAGTTTTTCTTTTAAATCCATCCCGTGAAACATGAGCGGAGATCCCCGATCTTCCCAAAGTTGTTGATAAATTTTGGCTGATTTTGGTGCACGAAAAGGTGCTATAATCAAATTGACGAGCATCCATCTGGATATAAACGGAATATCAATTACCCTTTTGTCCATTAAAAATTCCCGCAAGTATTTTCTCACATCGGGCACAGACGGACTGTCGGGTGTGCCTAAATTTACCAGTAATACTCCTGTTTTTACTTTCTCCACTTCGTTATGCTATTTATATTGCCTCCCAAATTTATAATTAAAATTTTAAACACAAACCCAAGTGGATAAACCACTCGTGAGTATCATTTGTTTATGCTATAATCATGAAGCGTATGTTGCTGAGGCTATAGCTTCTGCGATCAATCAAAGTTATGGGAACATTGAACTTATCGTAGTAGATGATGCCAGCACAGACAATACCCAATCCGAAATAAAAAAACTGGCTCAAATCCATGGATTTAAGACACATTTCAATACCACCAACCTGGGCAATTGCAAATCATTCAATATCGGACTGGCTTTTGCCAGCGGCAAATACATCATTGACCTGGCTGCTGACGATCAACTTATGACAGAACGGGTTGAAGTTGGCGTAACAAGCCTTGAAAAACATGGTGCAGAATATGGCGTTCATTTTTGCGATGTGGAATTAATTGATGAAAAAGGGAAAAGTCTGGGAACGCATTTCAGGAGGGATAGTCATGGAAATTTGCGTGAAGTTGTACCGACAGGTGATATCTTTAATATTTTGGTAGAGCGATATTTTATTAGTACACCTTCGATGATGATGCGTAAAAAGCTATTGGATGAACTTGGAGGATATGATGAAAATCTGAGTTATGAAGATTTTGATTTTTGGGTACGATCTTCCCGAAATTATAAATATGCTTTTACTGATCAGGTATTAATCCGTAAAACCATGCTCCCAAAATCTCTTTCAACTTTACAGCACCAAAAGAAAAACAAGCATTTACTCAGTACTGCCATCGTTTGTGAAAAAGCTTACAAACTTTGCGAAACCAAAAAAGAAAAGAAGGCATTAATCAAGCGAATCAACTACGAATTGAAATGGTCTTTAATAACCGAGAACTGGGAGGCCGCGGCAATCTTTATAAAATTAAAAGAAAAATTAGGTATAAAATCCATAAAACTCCGGGTAGAAAAGCGCTTGCTTGGTTTCCAGCCATCTTGGTTTAACTTTTGGAAAGTTTTAAATCCATGAGATTCTATTTCAAAAAATAGGCAACCGCCAACCCCAGGTAATTGCCAATTGCATAGCCCAAAATCCCAACTGTAAGGCCCGAGATAATTACATTTTTGTTTTTCAAAGCTCCTGCAACCACAGGAACGAATGGTGGTGAATAGGTAAGTGCTGTCATGGTAATGATGGTGGTATCCGAGTCAACTTTGAAAATAAAGGATAAAAAAACGTGTATAATCATAGAACCAAAAACAACCAATGCCACAAAACTAAAAAGATGCAGATATTCGATATGAAACATTTCGTAAAGATTACCCGTCGAAGCAACAACCAATGAGAAAACAATAATAAAATACATGCCCAGTTGAAAGGTATACTCAATCTTATTGATCACTTTCCAGTTGCTAAATATTATTCCTAATGTAGTAATCAAAACAATCGCCGTGACCATTTGTGATGATTGTGGTACAAGCAAACTAATCCCTCCTCCGATCGCAACAGCAATTAATGCCACACCAAAGCCTTTCACTAACTCCACCAACCCATGTTTTGAAAGTATCCCGACAAAACTGTCTATTTCTTCGTGCTGATCAATCTGTTTATCGGCTATGCCCGGAGCATGTTTATCAACAAAACTTGGAAGGAACAAATTGAAAACCCTTTGAGCAATGGTCATAAGAAAAACAAGGCAAAAAGCCCCTATAACCATGTCATACGTATTCGTCAGCAAAAATATATTGGCATTTATATGAAGTCCAGCACTTATCGCGGCAAGATTGGGTGTGCCACCAGTGTATAAGCCAATCAACATTCCGCTGATTTTCCATGATTCATCGATCAGATTCTTATACAGATAAAATCCGATAAATACAGCCGTAAGCAATGAAGTCATTGCCAATGCAAGTGAAAGAAATGCTTCTTTGGCCTGTTTCAGCCATTTTTTTATGTCCAGGGAAAACAGCAATAGTGGGATTGCAAATAAAATGACAAAGGTAATAAGGTCGTCTTGCACGCTTGCAATTTGATTAGCTAAAATATCCGTTTGATCGATCAAGCCTTGATTTAGAAGGTGAAGGACTTCTTCCCCTGGAAGATAGGCTTTGTCTTTTAAAATCGCCCTAAATTCTGCACCAGCTCTCGGGATAAGGCCAATATTTCCAAGTAACAAACCAAAAAAATAAGCCAACACAACGGCGCCAACCTTTTTTAAAAATGTTAATTTTTGTGTCAAATAAATGATGAAAACGGGGAACAGGAAGTAGAATAAAACTAGTAGTATAGTCATATAATCCGGCATGCTACAAATTAAGGGTGTTCAAATATACTAAAATTGAATACAATCGCTATGGACCAGTTAAACGTTCAATCCTCACTTCAATGACTCCTTCATAAATTCCGTTCAATTGTTGCATGGCCTTTCTGGATAGATCGATAATTCGATCAGGAACATTTGGCCCACGATCATTAATCCGAACAATTACAGAACGGTTGTCTTTGATATTCGTCACTTTTACTTTGGTTCCAATTGGAAGTGTAAGATGAGCAGCCGTCAAAGAATCCTGGCTAAACAATTCACCACTTGCCGTTTTTCTCCCTTCAAAATTATCTGCATAATACGATGCCTTCCCATATTCCTCAATTTGACAAACAGCCACTCCTGCCATGCCAACCAGCATGACCACCAAGATGTTTCGGTATATTCTTTTTATGGAAATAAAATTAATTTTTACTCTCCCTGAGCTAGGGAATAACCCCTTTCTCCGTCAAAAGTATACATATTTTCTATTTTGATAAAGTCAAGCTCACTGCCTTTGATCTCATTTAGAAGAGCCAAAACCTGATCATGTGAGATGGATTTACCTTCTTCTTTTGACATAAATCTGCATCTCCAGTGATCGGAGCAAAAAGTTTCCGGATGACCGTCAGGATAAACTTTGACCCCTCTATTGGTGATTATTTTCAATTCTGTTCCGGATTGCTTTATTGCTTTTAACTTTTTCCCAAGTTTATTTGGATCCCTTCCATCCTCATCCCAGTCCAGAAAAATGTCCACTCCTACCAATTCTTTTATGGATTTCGGGCGTTTTGAAAGCTTTATTTTGCTCATGGTATCGCCTTCCTTATAGTGCTCAGGGCGCAATCGCACGGGCTCCTGGCCTAACCTGAGTATCACTTCTTTGGCAAATTCCTGAGTCCATACCTTTCTTAGTGAATCTTTGTTGTAGATATCTGAAGTATGAATCCCGTCTTCAATGGTCTTTAGCCAGGCATTTTTTATGTTTTCTGCTACTTTTTGTTGGTTGATATGCACTAACATCATGCAGGCTGCATTGATGAGACCTGAAGGATTGGCGATATCCAAACCTGCAATATCCGGAGCAGATCCATGAATTGCTTCAAACATAGCAACATCCTCACCGATATTTGCAGATCCGCCCAATCCTACTGATCCTGTAACCTGCGCAGCAATATCCGAAATGATATCACCATACAAATTTTCAGTCACCACGACATCCAACGAATGGGGTCTGTCAGCAATGATTGCTGAGCCGATGTCAATGATCATATGGTTGTGTTCGATCTCCGGGTATTCTCGAGCGACTTCGTCAAATATTTTGTGAAATAATCCATCGACCTGTTTCATGATGTTGTCTTTGGTCATGCATGTAACACGTCGTCTTCCATACACTTTAGCATATTCAAAAGCATATCGAATGATCTTTTCCGAACCCGGCCTGGAAATCAATTTCAACGCCTGAACCACTTCATTGGTTTGCTGATGTTCGATTCCGGCATAAAGATCTTCCTCATTCTCCCGGATAATCACCATATCGGTCAATGGATGATTCGTCGGAACATAAGGGAAAAACGACCTACATGGCCGCACATTGGCAAACAGGCCAAGTGTAGTTCGTGTGGCAACGTTCAGACTTTTAAAGCCTCCTCCCTGAGGTGTGGTAATAGGCGCTTTGAGAAAGACTTTGTTTTTTTTGATCGAATTCCATGACTCATCAGCAATTCCAGTTGATATCCCTTTGCGAAAAACCTTTTCACCAATTTCGATGACTTCAGTTTCGATTTGCGCTCCGGCTGCAATTAAGATATCGATGGTGGCCTGCATGATTTCCGGCCCGATACCATCTCCATATGCAACTGTGATTTTTCTTTTTTCCGACATGACTTTTCTTTAAACAAGTTAACTAAAATAAAAGAACTGCGAAAATACGATTTTGTTGGCATTTGTGGAATTTAGGAAGACATATTAGAATTTGTGTAATGAGATATTGAGTAAAAAAGTTAGGGTACAACTCCTACCGTAATACAATTTAAGTATTAATCATCTGTACCAACTTCATTCGGCTATTTATCCCAATTTTGGAATATATACGGTGCGTATGATCTTTCACGGTTTGCAAACTGATAAACAATATGTCAGCTATTTGCTGATTAGTTTTTCCTGCACATATTTGTTCGATGATGTCGCGTTCTCTTTTCGAAATCTGGTATTTTTTAAATATCCATTCCAATTTCTCCATATCTGCATTTTCTGCCGAAACAGGCATAAAAATAATATCTGCATTGACGTGCAAATAAAACAATGGAAAAAAATTCGAAGCAAAATAGAGCAGGATGGCCACTGCCACGATCCAGGGATTCTGTAACATAATAACGAGCAAACCCTCTCTCAAAACCAATCCCAAACCCATCAAAATTACGAATCGGTAAATGGTAGGATTCATGGGATTTGGATGCTTTTTTAATTTAAAAATGAAAATCAAGGTAAATGTCAAAAAGTAACACGCCTCAATCAAAAGTATACTAACCACTTCAATATTTGTCATTTGATCACTTGCCAGTAATTGGTATTTTCCAGAAAAAGTGAATAAAAACCAAATACCGGCTATCGAAATGGATAGTATTATTATATGAATCAATAGCCAGTAATTTTTTACCTTAAGGTCAAAAAAAGAATAGGCCATTTTTATTAACATAATCAATGAGATAAAAAGAAAGGGTACACCGAGTATCGGTAAAAAACCAGCCACTGCCACAATTACTGAATCTTCCGTTCCCAGAGAAGACAAAGCTGCTCTAGCAAATAATTGACCCCAAATTCCATAAAACGCAAAAGCAAAAAATGTCACCAGGTAATAAAAATAGTTACGATGAAAATCACCATTGTAGGTTGTGATGAACTGATGACCAATCAATACACAAGCAGAGGCAATTGCCAAGCAAAAAATAAAAACTATGATATAGGTGATACTCAGCATCAATAATTATTTACACTTAAAATTAGGTAAATACTTGAATTACATGGCAATACCTTGGTAGTGATTTTGAATTCACTACCAAAGTTGGAAGGAATCATTTTTTCTGATACGTACATTTATTCAAGTAAAACTAAAAAACTGAAATCATGGAAAATCATAAAATTGAAAAATATCCAGAAATTTCCATTGGAGGAAGCTACAGCTACGGCTGGCAACAAATGTGGAAGCATTTTTTATACTTATTTCTTGTAGCAGTAATTGTAGCATTTGCTAATGCACCAATCTCTGGAATTCGTGAATCTGAATTTTTAAGTACTCCGGGAATGATCGTGTTGCAAATAATGGCTGCAGCTTATGCATTTCTTTTATTACCAGTTATTAAATATGGAGGTGATCTGCTGTACCTTAGATGTATGCGCAACGAAAAAGTGGATATCCGCGAGATGTTTGACGGTTTTCGTGAAAACTACCTAAACATTATTTTAGCCAATTTACTTACTTTTGCCATAGTCGGCTTAGGGTTTGTTTTTCTAATCATCCCAGGAATTATACTCGGATGTCGGTTGATTTTTGTTTCATACCTCGTAATGGATAAAAAACTAGACCCTGTAGCTGCCGTTGAAAAAAGCTGGGAAATGACCAGAGGCCATGGATGGAAAATATTTGGTATGGGTATGCTAGCCATTTTAATATTCATCCTAGGACTTTTGTGCCTAATAGTAGGCGTATTTTTTGCCTTGATATGGATCAGCACAGCATTTGCCTCCATGTACCATGCTCTCGATCTTGAAGATCAGAAGAAATTGATGAATGGTCATGGAACTGAACAAAATGCTCCTGTAGCTTAAGGTGTATCCTTTTGGTCGGATTACTTCATATAAAAACAGTTATAAATAGATCCTGGGTTGGACCGGGATCTATTTAATTATTTGAAAATACATTTTCCCATGGATCGATCCTTGTATAGATTAGCCGAGCTATCGTATGTGTTGATAGTGGTTTTATTTTATCCATAAAGCATTATACATAAAAATTTGGTTTGTAATTGGCAAAAATTCTATCTGTACTAACTTGAGAAAACAATATTAATAATTGAACTTTATCGTTCTGTTTTTAATTAATAGTATAGATCCTAATAATTTAAAATGAAAATTGTTAAAGCGTTCCTAATCATCTTTTTATTTGCTTCAGTAGCATTTGGCCAAAATAAAAAAGAAGAAAATATACGATACATCCTTATCGAAGCACCTTGTAAACCTGGTTTTAATGCCTTACCAGATTACAAAGAAAAAGTAATCCTAACCAAAGTTTTCA
>JAHEMV010000710.1 GCA_024643455.1 Cytophagales bacterium | reverse complement strand
ATTCAGAGGTCAAAACATTGGATCGCGTAGAAATACTTAGAGAACTCCGTCTCGGGATATTTGATGTACTTGTAGGAGTAAATTTGCTTAGAGAAGGATTGGATCTTCCTGAAGTTTCTTTAGTCGCCATTCTGGATGCTGACAAAGAAGGTTTCCTTAGAAATCAACGCTCTTTAGTTCAAACCATTGGCCGCGCTGCAAGAAATGTAAATGGAAAAGTTGTTATGTATGCAGATTCTACAACAGAATCAATGCAAAAAGCAATTGATGAAACAAATCGAAGGAGACGCATTCAGATGGATTACAATAGTGCTAATGGCATTGAACCAAAAACGGTACTGAAATCCAGAGATTCCATTTTGGAACAAACTAAAGTGGCTGATTCTAAAAAAGCAGGTAAAAAATACTATACTGAGTCTGAAATTCCAGTTCTCGCTGCAGATCCTTTAATGGAATATCTAAATAAGGACCAACTAAAACACCTGATCGATCAGACAAGAAAAAAAATGGAAGTTGCTGCCAGAGACCTCGATTTTATGGAAGCTGCACGCCTGCGAGATGAATTATTTGCTTTAGAGAAAAAATATGGGAGTTAGATGTTTTCTGCCTTTTGCTTATTTTTAGGTGACTTTTGTAAAACCTTTCAAAAAAAACTATTCCGTTTTCATCTTGACACCTTGGGTAATATTTTTTTCCCATGAATCTAATTCCATTTTGAGTTCAGTAACAACACTGGATTCTACGGATGCCAAATCAGTTTTTTCCATAATATCTTCTTTTAAATCATAAAGATGAGTCGTATCTCCATCAAGTAGAAGTTTCCATTTACCATTTCTGGCAACTTTTTGTTTTCGGTACCTCCAGAAAACTGTTCGATCCGGTAATGACTTTTCTTCTATTAAAAGTCTGGTGATATCTATCCCATCAAACTTAAAATCGTGTGAAGTTTGGGCTTTCGATAAATTTACGAATGTTGGAAAAAAATCCATGCTCATCACTAATTCATCAGTGCTTGTCCCAGGTTGGATATATCCGGGCCAATATGCTATAGCAGGTACCCGATGGCCGCCTTCCCATAATCCCGCTTTGGATCCATGCAACACACCGTTGTCTGCTACGCCTTGAATTCCTCCATTATCGGAGCAAAAAATGACAAGTGTTTTGTTTTCCAAATCAAAATATTCCAGCAATTGAAGGATCTCACCAATACCCTCATCCATTACTTCGATCATTTCTTTATAAGCTCCCTGCTTATTCCTGTTGCTGCCTTGTGCTGGGAAATTGACACCTTGGTATCGATCTGCTTTATCTTTCCTTCCCTGATAGGGATAATGTGGTGCTTCGTGACTTATAAACAAACAGAAAGGTTGGTCTTTATTTTTTTGAATAAACTCCAGAGAATATTTGGTGATTAAATCGGTGACATAACCCTTTTCTTCCACTTTCTCCAGGTTTTGCCACCAATCTGGTATTCCAGCACCATCTAAATGTGATTGGTAATCAATATTCCCGCTAACAAAACCTTTAAAATAATCAAAGCCCTGGTATATTGGATTGTATTGTATGTAATATCCTAAATGCCATTTACCGATGATTCCCGTGGTATATCCTGCTTGCTTTAAAAAATCAGCAAATGTGATTTCTTTAGCATCCAATCCACTTTGGCGTGTTTCACCTTTGGCATAAATTACACCTTCCAATCCACTACGCTGTGGATATTTTCCAGTCAAAAGTGCGGCTCTTGTCGGTGTACACACAGCACCATTTGAATGATAATCCAGAAATTTAAGGCCTTCTGAAGCCATTTTATCGATTGAAGGAGTTTTTATTTTTTCATTTCCATAACAACCTAAATCCCCATAACCCAGGTCGTCGCACATTATCACAATAATATTTGGCCGCTCAAACTCACGCGGTCCGCAGGAATAAAAAATCAAGGCAATAAACAGATACAATAATGGATTGGATATACCTGACCAACTGCCTTTATAATTAAAAAGAGTTGTTTTAACATATTTCATATTAATGAAGTTGAATAATTAACAATACTACAAAAAATGTTGATAAAAATTTACGGCGGCATTTTCATGCAGGTTTCGTAAATTTGT
Organism: Cytophagales bacterium; assembly: GCA_024643455.1. Classification (GTDB taxonomy): domain Bacteria; phylum Bacteroidota; class Bacteroidia; order Cytophagales; family Cyclobacteriaceae; genus JAAUQL01. The sequence continues at coordinate 1 of JAHEMV010000710.1, read as the reverse complement.
G
>JAHEMV010000247.1 GCA_024643455.1 Cytophagales bacterium | reverse complement strand
ATTACAATGGTACTTTTGTCATATCTTCGATATAGATGAAACAACGAATCCAGGTCCTTGTTTTTCAATACTTCGGTAACACTATCCGGATCAAGCACAATTTCTAATAATTTAATGGATTCGTCATTAATTATTTTCTTAATATTTGTTAAAATGGACTCATCTTCAGTAGTAAGAATTACAGCATCTGCGCGCTTATTCCAATAATAATCCTTTTGGTGATTTTGAAAATAGTGACTCAATCCTACAGTGTCTGACACAGCCTTTCCCCAGACTTTCTGATTCATGATATCAAAGAGAAGTATTCCTTCATAGTATTCGTTTAATAGCATTTTGAAATCACGATTACTTGACACTAAAAGCTTTTCTTCATTTTCAAGAAGTGTTTTTTCAATGAAATCATCTATTAATTGGTTCATATATTTTTGGGGATCAATACCGGTTCTCCTTCTTTGTTCTTTTTTAATGTACCCAATCACAGTATCAGTTTTATATTCAACCCCTCCAATAGAGAATAAAAACGCTTCAGAAAAGTCGATTTTTTGTTGAATATCCCAGCTTCCAGCAAGGAGGGATGAATCGGCTAAAAGAATTAGCTGTCTTCTGGCCTCTTTATTTTCTTTATACTCACTCTGTATTTTCAATTTTGATATAACTGCCTGTTTGCTAAGTTGTGATCGGTCATCTTTGGACACCTTTTGCTCAAGATCGGCTTTAATTTCATCAAAAGGCTCAATTCCTTTTCTTTCATCTAATTTTATTATGTGCCACCCAAAACTACTTCGCACTGGCTCACTTATTTCCCCAGGTGTTTTAAGACTAAATGCCACTGCTTCAAAAGCAGGATCATTTACTTGTTTTATTCCAATAAAAGGCAAGGTCCCTCCGCTATTTTTTGTTCTTTGGTCATCTGAGAACTTTTGGCAAAGTGCGTTCCAGTTTGCGCCTTTTAAGAGCTGATCATGGATTTCAAATATTTTTTTTCGTATCGATGTGGTGTCATCACTTCCTCCTGATAAACTCAACATAATGTGCGATACTTTCACTTGACCACTTGATGGTCTTCGGTCGTGGACTTTGAGTATATGATATCCAAATTGAGATCGGATAATTGGTGATATAGAATCAATCGAAGTCTTGTAGGCAGCATCTTCAAAGTCGAAAACCATTTGGAATGCTGTGAAATAGCCAAGTCTCCCTTTATTTGATTTGGCAGAAGGATCATCAGAATATTGCATTGCCAATTCCGCAAAAGGCTGTCCTGCAATAGCCTTTTTACGTGCTTCCAATATTTTTTGAAAAGCTTTTACTGTATCTTCCGGTAATGCATCCTTGGCGACTGCGACAAGGATGTGTGATGCATCGATCTCATAATTCAATCGTTCATATGCCTCTTCCACCAATTTTTCCTGTGTTTTTGTCTCAATTCGATATGGTTTTATCAATTGATTCTTATAGCCATTATATTCATCAAGGAAGGACTTAGTCGTATCCATTCCATTTGTTTTGGCGGCATTTACTTTGAGTTTAAAATTTAGAAAAAGATCAAAATAGGTATTTACATCGCTTTCAGTATAGATGTTATTATTGTTGAAATTGTTTTTTTCATACACATATAAAAATTGATCAGCAGTGGTAGTGTCATTGTTTATGGTAAATAAAGTCTGGTCTGACAAATCAGGCTTTTTAAGGACCGCACAAGAGGAAATTAAAATGAGTAATAAAAGATTTCTCATGAAAAAGAAACGCATATTTTTAAAAAGAAATGCAATTTTAATGAAAAAATGAGTAGGAATGATCTTGGAGGATAATTATTGAGTAAAAGTGATTTTAGATTTTTTTGTGAAGCCGATACACATTTTTCTTTTTCCCTTTAATAAGTTCTATTTCGTCCATAATTCTTTTTACGAGCATCAGACCAATTCCTCCTTTTCTTTTCTGTTTGATGATATCGGAGATTAAAGGTTCTTCATAATCACTAATATTAAATCCAACACCATGATCGATAATATCAAAGGTAATATCAGACTTCCCATCAAGTTTTACTTTTAATTCAATATTTTCATCTGGATTGCAATTATGAGAATGAATGATCAGATTGGCACAAACTTCATCTACTGCAAGTACCAGGGCATTTACTGTCACCTCAGGAATCGCATTTTCGCTTAGTACTTGCTGTAGAAACTCTCGAATTTCTACAAGTTTGCTCTTACTGCACGGTACTTTAAACTTATATACCATTTACTATTCCCTTTGCTTCTGTTTCGCTTGTAGTAATCTTTAAAAGTTGGTCTAATCCCAGTATTTGAAATACATGTTTTACTTTATCGCTTAGACCATAAATAACCATTTTAATACCGCTTTTTTCCAGATCATTGATATATGACATGAAAACGCCAAGCCCGGCAGAAGAAATATATTCCAACTCGGAGCAGTTGACCATTATTTTTTTGTACTTACTAGTTGCTTCACTTATTGATTCATCCAAATGGATCGAAGAACTGGCATCAACTTCACCAATGACATAGATGGTGTAAATGTCGTTTTCAAGAGTATTTTTAATCTCGACCATAGTGTAAATACGTGTTTAATAGGTATATGTTTTTGATTTCAATTAACTTTAATGATAAGCGTTGTTACATCATCCTCTAGATTTGAAGATCCACAAAAATTATATAATTCGCTTAATAATGAATCTTTTATATGTTCAGCACTGTAAAATATATGTTTTTCAAGAAATAATTTCAGCCGATCATATCCAAATTCTTCGTTCTTTTTATTTTTAGCTTCAGTGATGCCATCTGTATAAAGCAACAAAATATCTCCCTGCTGGTAATCCATTTCATTCACATCAACATAATCATTGAACTGATTATCGCGTAAAATACCTAAACCCAAGCCATTATCTTCTAAAAAGTAGACTTTTTTCTCTTTAGCTGAATAATATAACGATGGACAATGGCCTGCCCTGGAAAATTCAAACTTTTTTTTGTTGCTATCAATGATAAAGTAAGTAACCGTTATAAACGATGTTCGATCAAGGCAACTACTCAAAGCGTTATTCGCTTTTATAATAAAATCCCTGGCAGATAAGTTGATCTGAACCAGACTTTGAAAAATACCCTTCATCTGCGACATATGAAAGGCTGCAGAAGTTCCTTTTCCTGAAACATCACCAACGATAAGGGCCAATTGGTTTTCGTTCATTTTGTAAGTATCAAAATAGTCGCCCCCAACTTCTGCAGCAGCCTTGGAGAAAGCCGAAACCTCCAGGTTATTTATCGTTTCCAGCCTTTTTGGAAGAAGGCTATCCTGTACACGCTTGGCTATTTTTAATTCTTCCTTATATCGTTCATTGATGATGGCTTCGTCCATCAAACGATAATTTTCTATGGAAATACTGGCCTGATTGATAAAGGTCCTTATTATTTCGATGATCTCCTTACTAAATCCTTCTTGGACGTCTTTAAGTAAGGAAAGGACAGCAATTTGTTTTTCCTGGATAAATATTGGAATGACAAAAATCGATTTATAAATATCATGCTTTAGTTCAGCTGTGAAGCGATTTGGGTTTGACATTCTGGAAGGTACAGAACTTTGCAGTTGCTTGATCCGGGTGCTTTTAATTTTATTTAGTATATCTTCCTTTTCAATCTTGTTTGTTTTGAAATATAGTGTTCGCGTCAATTTATTTTCTTCACCAAATATATCTAGCCAGGCCGCATTGGCGACGGAAACACTTACGGTACTATCGAGTAAAATATCAAAAACCTGATCTTCATTTTGTCCTACATTGCGTGATTGACTAAGTTTTTGAAAATTAATGACCTCAACCAACTTTTGTTCGAAAACAGAAGATGTAGGTAGATTGAATAAGATTACCAGTACAGAAAAAACACAATAGGCCAACGTAAAAATAAGGAGGGAATTTACAGTGATAACATTAAATATTCTGTAAATAGGTGTAAACCCTTTACTCTCGCCAAAACTATTTAAAATAATAATAAAGTAAATTATGTATACTGCAATTAGAATTATTAATAAGATACTTTTCCATTTTTGTTTGAAATTTAGATAAGCAACCCATTTCAAATTCACACTTAAAATAATACTCAATAACGAAAGCAGACCCAATACCGTAAGACTAAACCCGGCAAAAAAACTAATTGAAGTAAATATAAATAAGGAACTAGCAAGCAATCCATATTCAAAAATATTCCAAAAACGTATAAGCATCTTGGTTTTTTGATATAAAATGAGTCGTTTCCAAACGACGAACGTCGCTATTAAAAAGGTAATTATCAGGCCAATGTTGATCTGATATATTGTGTCTAAAAAATAGGGATTTCTTCCATGCTCATGATTTTTGAGCGCTTCCATTAAAAAGCTTGATGCTAAAGAAACAATCGTAGCAATAAGTCCGGTGACAAAAACTTTCCAAAGTACATCAAGAATATTAAAACTATCCTGATTGCCAATATTTTTACGATAGAAAAAATATATTGCAATTATAAAGAAGACCATGAAAAGTTTAAAAAGGAAGAAATGAGTTTCTGTATTTCCATTATGAAGCTGAGCGAAACGATATAAATATCCGGAAACCAACATGGCAATCCAGGAGACAATACCCGAAAAAGTAATGAGACGTAGGATATTTTTTTTAGAGGGCATCCAATGATGTTTTTATTCGCAAAAACGAATATAAGTCTAAAACCTGACTAACAAAATACTGTGATTTACAGGAGTTAAAAAAATAACAATAAACCAACAGAATTTGATTATCTGCTATAATTGGGTGCCTCCCTTGTAATGTGTACATCATGCGGATGACTTTCCCGAACACCGGCTGCAGTTATTTTTACAAACTTTGCCGATTTCATATCTTTGATAGTACGGGCCCCACAATAACCCATTCCAGCTTTAAGTCCGCCGATTAATTGATACAATACTTCAGAGACCAATCCTTTATAAGGGACACGTCCGCTAATTCCTTCTGGTACCAGCTTGGAGACATCATCTTCTGTATCCTGAAAATAGCGATCTTTTGAACCGTCTTCCATCGCTTCAAGTGATCCCATTCCTCGATATGTTTTAAACTTTCTTCCTTCGTAAATGATCATTTCACCCGGGGCTTCATCTGTACCAGCTAACAAAGAGCCGATCATAATACTGTCTGCACCTCCTGCTATCGCTTTTACAATATCACCGGAGAAGCGAATACCTCCATCAGCTATTACAGGGATTCCCCTGTCTTTCATAGCTCGGTAGACTTCTGAGACAGCAGTAAGCTGAGGAACACCCACTCCGGCGATCACCCTTGTTGTACAAATACTTCCTGGCCCAACGCCCACTTTTACGGCATCGGCTCCGGCATCGGCTAAAGCGATGGCGGCGTCATAGGTGGCAATATTACCAACGATTATATCAACTTGTGGAAATTCCTTTTTTACTAACTTTAATGCATCAATTACTCCTTTTGAATGTCCATGTGCGGTGTCAATACTGATTACATCCACTCCGGCGCTAACCAAAGCTGTAATCCGCGCAATAATATCATGCGTTACGCCAACAGCTGCACCAACCCGTAATCGGCCATAGGCGTCTTTACATGCATTTGGGCGATCTATATTTTTCAGAATATCTTTATAGGTAATTAAGCCCGTCAACTTGCCTTCTTTATTTACGATAGGGAGCTTTTCTATTCTATGTTGTTTCAGAATTTCCTCTGCTTGATCAAGTGATACTTCATCAACAGCTGTAATCAAATTGTCTTTGGTCATTATGTCCTTTACTGGAACTGACATGTTTTTTTGAAATCGTAAATCCCTATTGGTAATTATACCCAATAAACTTCCATCTGAACCAATTACAGGTATTCCACCGATTTTATATTCCCTCATAATCTTGACAGCATCGGCAGCGGTGGAATCGATATCTAACGTAATCGGATCAAGAATTAATCCACTTTGAGAACGTTTTACTTTACGGACCTGAATGGCTTGGCGCTCAATGGACATGTTTTTGTGAATAAAACCTAATCCACCTTCAAGGGCCATGGCAATAGCCAGGTCGGCTTCTGTCACCGTATCCATCGCAGCCGAAACCAATGGTATATTGAGCGAAATATTTCTCGTAAGTGGAGTTTTAGTTTGTGTATCTCGGGGGAGAACTTCTGAATAACCCGGAATTAAAAGCACATCATCGTATGTGAGGGCTTCAGAAATGAATCTATTGTTATCTTCTGACATGGCAAATAAACGCTAATCTTATTTGCCGGTCAAAATTACATAGATGAATTGATTTAAAAAATCTTAGATTAATAATTTTATTTCAAAATGGGTTATCAATAATTTCGTTATGGATTTTAGTGTATTAATTAATACTTTTAATGTCCATTTCTAAAATTATCTTTTTCCAAATCCAGATGAGAAGAATTGTGGTTGTCTTGAATATAATCATGTTGCTTAGCAATGTATTGTTGGCGCAAGGACCACGTGAAAACTTTAAATTCGCAAAATTCAAATATGATAATGGAGATTTTCAAGAAGCGCTGAAGTTTTTAGATTTAGCACTTTCTGAAGATTCGTTGTATGTAAGTGCACACTATTTGCGATCTGAGGTTCATTATCAATTGGGCCAATTTTACAATGCCATTTTGGACATTAATCAGATTTTTAAAATAGAAAAAAGTAACACTACCCTCACAGGGAATTATTATCTAGCAAGGGCAAAATCCTTCCTGGAGTTAAAAGATTATGATAATACCCGCCAGGATATTGAAAAAGCCTTTTCACTTTCACAAGGTAATGCCGAGTGTTATTTTTATCGTGCAAAGCTGATGATAGCTTTACAAGATTATTCTGATGCAATTTCAGATTTGGAAGCAGCTATAAAAATCGACCCGAAGAATGCTTCCTATTATATTTTGAGAGCGGAAACAAAAATAATATATCAAAAACCCATAAAAGCTTCGGAACGATTCAAAGATGTGCTATCAGATTTTAATTCAGCAATTGAATTAGAGCCTAAAAACTATAAGGCTTATCTAGCCAGGAGTAATTTTTTGAATCAAATGGATGAGAAAGAAAAGGCCCTCAAAGATTATAATACGGTTATTGAGTTATCCCCCAAAAAGGAGGAAGCATATTCTAAGCGTGGCGTACTGAAAATGAATAATTATGATTATAGAGGCGCGACACTTGATTTTACACGATCAATACTGATCAACCCAAATGAAGAGAGCAATTATCGCTTTCGAGGACTTTGCTATAACAATTTGAGTAACTATAAAGAGGCGATTAAAGATTTTTCGAAATCAATTGAAATAATGACAGTACAAATTGAAAATAACGCTGATAAGGAAATCCTGAAAAATACACTAGCGGAAACTTATTTGCTGCGCGGTCATTGCCTCAATTTGATGGGCAACAATGCACAGTCTTGCCGTGATTTTTTAATGGCATATAACCTTGGAGTGAAAAAAGGGCTGAATTACTATCGAAAGTACTGCGGCATTTATTAGTTTGTGTCTTAATAATGAATCTAACTTTTTATGAATAAATCGCAGTTTTTATTTGTCCTTGTTACTATATCATTTCCGCTATTTGTTAAGGCTCAAAGTGCAAATATTCCCATTAACAGGGATTATT
>JAHEMV010000246.1 GCA_024643455.1 Cytophagales bacterium | reverse complement strand
TTATTCATATTTTCTTTTTTGTCAGGATTCTTTTTCGAGTTTTTAATAAAGCATTAAAAATGATAAATGATTGAGATTTAGGATTGATTTACTTCAGTTTTAATTATATATAAATCTGTTTTGTATCGACATTTAGTTATGTAATTCATCGGTAATGCAATAGCGCTGTCGCTATCAACCAATTGTACAGACAAGCTTTTTATGAAAATCTATTCACCCTGATGATCACTGTAGTTTATCTTGAAAATTAATTTCATAGTAAAGAAGTATGCCGGATTTATTTAGTGTTGTGCAAATTGGGATGAATTTTCTAGAAGCATTGAATGAGGCACACGAAAAAGCCTATTAAATTGGCTTAGTATACCAATTTAATAGGCTGCAATTATAAAAAATAATGAATAATGGTTCAGTTAGTTATGGATAATTGTTCGCTGACCAATCGTCAATTTTTACTTTACATAAATCATATCACCAGTGGCAGGATCAAGGTAAAATGTTCTTCCTTTACTATTTTTTTGAAGAATGTGACCTTCCTGGTCAGCTCCAACAACAGTCACATTGGTAATGGCTGACTCTAATTTAATTTTTACACTGTCTTTGGATCCCTGTTGAGTTAGCGATTTGTATTTATATCCAATTTTAAGACAACAGGCAAAACGGTTAAAATCTTCCTGCTTGATGTAGTCTAAATCGCCAGTTTTGGTATTTATGGTAAACAGTTGGTTCCTGGAATTCGTATAAACCGGGTTCCCATTGTCAAACCCAACAATCGTCAGTTTTTGTTCCAGATTTCTTTCCTTCATAAAAATAGGATTGACATCCGTATTACTCTGGATAGTGGTAGCACGCTCGGCAGTTTGAGCATAAATGGTAGCCGGAAGTGCCTGGATGGCAACCAAAGCGGCGGTAGCTAACATAGCCTTGCCTGAGATACTATGTTTTTTTGTTGATTTGTTCATGATTAATTGGTTTTAAGATTATTAATGAAGCTTTTTATAATGATGTTAAGTTTTAGAAGTTCTCATATGTACAGAAATGATTGAAAGGATATAAAACGAGGTAAAAGCCAATAAAGCCAGTGTTTATTGGTCATGTATCAAAGTCCCCCTGCAATTTTCAGCACTGCAATGACAAGGGAACCATTCCCGTTTTTGTTCCTCTGTTAAGTTTTTTTGATCGCCAACCCCATAGTAATAGTCAAAACTCAGCTCCTCACCTTCCTCAAGGTCCTGCATAGCGTAGATATAGGGTGTGTTATTAAAAAAAAGCACTTCGCAATTTGGATTGCAACTATGATTGATAAAGCGGGCATCATTGCCCCCTCGCTCACCATCAATGGCATACAATTCATTCAGATTCATGACGTATATCAAACTTGAACGCCCGTGAATCAAATCATCTGGCAAATTGGCTTTCAATATCCTTTCGCCCATATATTCCGAAATACGGGTGCCTTCTGGAATGAATTTCTTGGCAAATACCCCGCGCCCATGAATGAAAGAAGTTTTGACAATCGTAAAATCCCTGTCATGTGAAATCATGGTATTAAAATTTAGAATGAAACAATTTGTGCTGTTATACTTCCCTAATGAAATCAGCAGAATCGAAGTCGCCTATTGATTTATAAGACACCTTCTTACTCACTAATACTTTATTATTTAAATAAAATCTCATTCTAAATTGAGGGTTTATTTTCCCTTCCGCAATCCCCTAAAAATGGTATTTTTTAAAAAATAAATTTTGGACTACCACAAAGATTTATAACGATTGGAAAGTGATAATGGCGATTTTATTTCCCTAGATGTGTAGTTCAACCTTAAAATGATATAAAGCTTGAGCAGATTTGCCACCATTACTAATATTTTAAAGGATAGCCTTATTCATAATGGAAACAGATCGTTTGCCTTTCTTAACCAGAGCAATCTTATGTAGCAAGTCTATTGGCTAATTTGTTCTTTAATTGTAAATTTCCTCTTAGAAACATACTTTTTACATTGGTCTTGCTTTTTCAAAATAGAACGACCTAAAACCTGCTGTCATGAAAAAAAACGCTATTTCATTCCATCAATTAATGTTCATTTTATTTTTTCTGATTTCCAGCCAGTTTTTGCCCTGGTCTGTAATCGCACAGAAAAAGAAAAAGCGTTCCGCTCCTCCAAAAATAGAACGAGAAATTATACTTACCAATGGAGACAGTACAAGCAAATACCGTATTGTTTTACCAGTATATCCAAGTGAATATGAATCAAAAGCAGCTTCAATTCTCCAGGAATATTTAATCCAGATTTCAGGCGCAGTTTTACCCATAATCGGTGCGGATAAGGCAAGAAGTCAGTATGAAATCGTATTGGGCCAAAATGATCGTATAGACGAATTGGCACTTAATATTAGTTTTAATGAACTTCATGCTGATGGTTTCTTGATACAAACCGACAGCATGCGGCTTATCATAGCAGGAGGGAGTGGAAAAGGGACTATTTATGGAGTGTACACGTTCCTGGAAAAATACCTTGGTTGCCGCTTGTACACGCCAACTGTCAAAGTCATCCCAAGGCAAAGTCAAATCCAACTTGATGAGATTTCGGATAAAGAAGTACCACAAATCCGTTTTCGAAGTGTTCACTATAAAAGTACCTGGGATGCAGAATACGTTGACTGGCATAAACTAAGTCATGACCAGAATGGCGAACGCACGGATTGGGGGATGTGGGTACATACCTTCAATACACTTGTACCCCCTGAATTGTTTTTTGAAAATCACCCGGAATATTTTGCTATGGTAAATGGAAAACGATTACCTACTCAGCTTTGCCTCACGAACCCGGATGTTTTGAAGATAACAATACAAAACCTACGAAAAAGAATCGCTCAAAATCCAGATGCATTGTACTGGTCAGTTAGTCAAAATGACAACCGAAGATACTGTACTTGTGATCGTTGCAAGGCCATCGATGAGCGCGAAGAGAGCCCTTCCGGAAGCATCATTCAATTTGTAAACCAGGTAGCGGATCAGTTTCCTGATAAAGTAATTTCCACACTCGCTTATGAATACGGTAGGAGAGCTCCAAAAACACTCAAACCACGCTCCAATGTGAACATTATGTTGTGCAGCATTGAAGCATACCGACACTTACCGATTACAGAAGATACTGCAAGTGTCGATTTCGTACGTGATGTAGAAGACTGGGGTAAAATTTCCAATGATATTATTGTTTGGGACTATGTGATTCAATTTACGAACCTCCTCAGTCCATTTCCAAACCTCCATGTGCTTCAGCCAAATATCAAGTTCTTTGTCAAAAACGGTGTGACCGCCATGTTTGAACAAGGTAATCGGGAGGTCGGCGGCGAATTGGCAGAACTCCGTTCCTATATGATTTCAAAGCTTCTTTGGGACCCCAATCTAGGCGTGGATACATTAATGAATGATTTTCTGAATGGATACTATGGGAATGCCGGGCTACACATCAGGAAATACATTGATACCATGCGTGATGCTCAGCAAGTGGCAGGCTTGCCATTGAGGATATTTGGAAATCCCAATGAAGAAGCAGAAAGTTTCCTAGCGCCTGAATTAATTGATAGTTATACAAAAATATTTGACGAAGCTGAAAAAAGCGTTGCAGATTCTGCTGAACTCCTCGAGCGTGTTCGTATAGCGCGACTTCCGATCAATTTTGCCATTATGGAGCAGGCGAAAAAACAATACACTGGAGAGCGGGGTGTATTTCACAATGTAAATGGTAAGTGGGAAGCAAGGCCAGCGTTTCGGTCTATGATTGAGTCATTCACGGATCTATGTATCAGGCAAGGCGTTTCACGGGTAAAGGAATGGTGCACTTCTCCGGAAGAATATAGAGCCTCAACATTTAGAATACTTTCCTTGGGGATGAACGAACATCTAGCATATGGAAAAAAAGTAACAATTGTTAGTCCCGATTCTACCAAACTTAATCCAGGATCTGCGACCATGCTCACTGATGGAAAACGCGGAGGGCACGAATACGATTACAACTGGTTTAATTGCTCAGGTCAAAACCTTGAAGTAATCATTGACCTTGGTTTAGTGCGACCTGTGAGGCATATTGAATCGGCTTATTACCATTTTGCCTACTGGCGTACCATTGCACCTACAAAAGTGGACTATTTTGTATCTACCGATGGAGTAAATTTTAATCTTGTTGGAGAGACAACACTTTTGCTTCCGATCGATCAGTATGGAGGCTTTCAGCGCGATGTAATTTCAGAATTTGAAACGCAGCAGGCTCGATATGTGAAAGTTCTGGCATACTCCATCGGCAATACTCCCGACTGGCATCCAGGGGCTGGACAACCAGCAGTTATGTCTATCGATGAAATAGTAGTAGAATAAAAACATACAAATAAATCACATTTACATAATAGAATTGATCATGGAAAAACACCTTATTAGTTCTCCAGTTACAAAAGCGATTAAGTGTTCATTAAATGCCTTTGTTATACAATTACTACTTATTGGCATTTCAGGAATTATTCAACCGATCCAGGCCCAGCGACTTTCGCGGGATTACAATGTGGACTTGTTGATAAATCAAGCAGGGTATATGCCTCAGTCATCAAAAATGGTATCTGTGAAGGGACTGTTGTCGCAGTCCTATGATGTCATTGAAATTCCATCTCAAAAAGTTGTTTTTTCTGGTGTGTTTAAGTCTATGGAAGGAGATTTTGGGTCTTATTCTATTGGAGACTTCAGTAGTGTCTCAAACGATGGTGTCTACTATATTTTGTCCGATACGATACGTTCTTATCCTTTCAGGATTTCAAATGATGTTTACGACCCAGCTATGAACCTTATTGTAAGTTATTTTTCAAAACAACGTTGCGGAGCCAGCACAACAGGCTATCTTACTCCATGCCACCTGGATGATGGTGTCCGAATGGATAACAGCAAACATCAAGACGTTAGTGGGGGATGGCACGATGCCAGTGATCTTCGCAAGTGGGTTGGTGCAACAATTTATGGTATGGTCGGGATGGCAAAAGTATATGAACTATCAAACGGCCTTAACAAAGCAAATTTGATGGATGAATTACTGTGGGGAAATCGATATTTTTTAAATATGCAGGAACCGCAAGGATATATCATGAGCTACGTTGGAGGTGATGTGTTGAAGCATTCAGACAGCAACCGTTGGACGGATAATGAGATCGGCGATGATGGGGGAGAGGTTCATTTCACCAAACCAAACGCGGGTCGATCTACATCGGATATGCTTGTCGCTGGGACTAAAGACGACCGGGTAATTAAAACTGAGCCACTGGACATCATGGGTCAGTATAATTTTATTACAGCAGAAGCTATAATGGCACGCATTTCCAGTGCAAATGACAAAGACTATGCTGCACGTTGTATTGATGCGGCCAAAAAGTGCTTCGACTGGTGTGCTAAAGAAAAATACGATCAGAATCCTGGGATTATTGGCGCAAAGATTCAGGCTTCCTTAGAATTGTTCAAGACTACAGGGGAAGAAACATTCAAAGAATTTGCATTCAGTCAGGCAAGAGAATTATTGAAATATCAGGATATCACTATTCAGAATCCAATATCCGGCTTTTATTACAATTCAACAGATAAAATAGAACCGTACAAAAATATTTGGAATGGTTGTATGGAATTTTATGCTCTTTCCGATCTTACGGCTTTATTTCCAAATCATAGTGATGCAATCGTTTGGAAACAAATGCTTACGCGATATGCTCACAATTATTTACGGACCGTCAGCGACAAAAACAACTTTGGTATAGTTCCCTTTGGTATTTTTACCGATAAAGACCCCGGAGGCAACCGTAAAGCGGGCAATGTTTGGTACAGGTATGCTATGCAGCCCAATCCTGATTGGTGGGTGGGTATAAACGCCAATCTTGCTGCTTCAGGTATCGGATTAGTCAAAGCATCAATTATTTTAAATGATCCAGCATTACATGCTTTAGCCCAACGACAGCTCGACTGGATTCTTGGAACTAATCCATTCAACAGTTCTACCCTTATAGGTGTTGGATATAATCATCCCAAGCACTTTCCCGGAAGTACCTTTTCGCCACAGACACCGATGATTTATGGTGCTGTAATGAACGGATTGGGTAGTGATGAACTGGACGCGCCACAAATCGGAAGTGGAAACTGGCAAATCTCAGAATATTGGACGCCCATGGTCGCTTATACACTTTGGCTTATGGCTGAATTGGAAAATGAAACCGAGTAGAACTGAAATGAGTTTTAGTTCATTCAAAATAACGCCCTTAAATCCAAAAGGATGGGTTTAAATTCCAACATCAAATTGCGAAGTAATTTTATAGCGTTATTAAAAAGCTTTCACAAGGTTATACTCTTTTTTAGTAGTTTTAACTAATGAGATCCAAGTGTTTTATTATTTCGGTCCTGATCCTGATCCCAATTATGATATTGGCTCAGGAAAAACAGTTTCACTACATATTCCAGCAAGGGCAAGATGGGTACGCTTGTTTCCGCATTCCTGCAATTATAAAATCAACAAATGGAACATTATTGGCTTTTGCTGAAGCCCGGAAAAAATCATGTTCTGATACTGGAGACATTGATCTGGTTATGAAAAGTAGTGCCGATGATGGTAAGACATGGAGCAAATTGAGCGTGATTTGGGATGATGGTGAAAATGTCTGCGGGAATCCAGCGCCGGTAGTAGAGCAAGAAAGCGGTAAGATATATTTGCTCATGACGTGGAATCTGGGTAAAGACCATGAGCGTGATATCATCGCGCAAAAAAGTTCAGATACCAGGAGAGTTTTTGTTACCCATTCCAATGATAATGGTCTTACCTGGCAAGCTCCAACCGAGATTACTTCAGCGACGAAAAAAGGTAATTGGACCTGGTATGCAACTGGCCCTGTTCATGGTATTCAATTATCAAAAAATAAACTATATAAAGGCAGGTTGGTAATCCCATGTGATCATATCGAAGCAGAAACGCAACAATATTATTCGCATATACTTTACTCTGACGACAAAGGGGAAACATGGAATTTGGGAGGAAGCACACCACAAGACCAAGTCAATGAATGCACTGTAGCAGAACGAGACAATGGTGATTTAATCCTCAATATGAGAAACTATGATAGGGACAGCAAAAGCAGGAAAATTTCTACAAGCCATGATGGAGGAATAACATGGATCGATCTTTTTAATGATCCGGCCCTCATTGAACCAATTTGCCAGGGAAGTATGTTAAACAATGATAAAAAAGGAGATAATCGAATGCTGTTCTCTAATCCTGCAAGCCAAAAATCGAGGGAGAATATGACCATTAAGTTAAGTGAGGATGGTGGCATGGAATGGTCTAAAAAATTGGTGGTTCATCAGGGTCCATCAGCATATTCGGATATGGTTTGGATAAACCGGGAAAAAGTTGCCATTATTTACGAAGGAGGCAATAAATCGCCATATGAAGGAATATCCTTCGAGGTATTTAATTTGGCAGATTTTAAACCTTATAAGTAATGCCAATCTAAAAATATCCTAATATGTTAAAAGAACCAGGACTAAACTAGTTGATTCATATTACTGATAAATAGTTGGTAATTTGGAAAAAAAATATGGCGTAATCATCAGTAATTCAGACAATTACGGCCATTAAAAAACTTCGAT
>JAHEMV010000245.1 GCA_024643455.1 Cytophagales bacterium | reverse complement strand
CTAAAATAAATAGGGTTGTTGTAATAATATATAATGATGGGCATACTTACTAAAACACCAGCCAAAGCACCAATAGAGGTCATCATTACCATTTCAATAAATATGATAAACTGCATGACCATTCTTTTCATGCCAACACTCATCATTACCCCAAATTCATACATCCGTTCTGCTGTCATCATTAGAAATGTTCCAAACATTCCGAAACCAATAACAGCATATAAAATCCATAGCATTACCTTACCGCTTATATTATCGATCTCTATTCCCTGAACCAGGTCGGGCATCAAGGCTTTCCAGTCCATAACCTCAAGCAAACTTGTATCAACCTTTTTACTGATATCCGTAACAATCCTTTCTGCATGGTCCGCTTTATCAATTACCAGTGCGATGCTGGTGAGTTGATTATTCAGGCTGTAAAACCATTGCGTTTCTGCAAGCGGTAGCAATACAGTTTGATTGTTTTGCTCAGGAACCGGAAATTTCATAATTCCTACTATAGGATACACGCCGGCAGCATTGGCACCATGATATCCCTGACTGATCAAAACCAACGTATCACCCAGCCCAATACTGAGATATTCCGCCAGTCCCTGTCCTATCATAACTGCTTTATCATTAACAACTAAATAGCGCCCTTCAATTAATTTGTCTTTTATTTTTGTCAGAAGATCCTCTTTTTCAGGAACTACGCCCATCACCAAAGCTCCTTTAGTTTTGGTGCCATATGCTGCTAAAGCAAAAGATTCGACCCTGGGAACAGCCACTTCTACTCCCTTTGTATTTTCTATGGATGTAATAAGTTTATCGTCATAATCGAACACATGGTCGATGATTTTATCGTCCCAATATCCTTTTTGGTGAATCTGGATATATCCTGTATAAAACCGTGCGGCGTTTTCAATCATCCGTTCGTAAGAGCCAAGCTGCATAGATCGCATTATACAGGCTAGTAAAACAGCAAAACATATTGATACAATGGTAATAATGCTCCGGCGTTTGTTTCGCCAAATATTTCGCCAAGCCAGTGTAATATACATTTTCATCGTTATTTTTTTAACCTTTGCATAAAGTCACTAAATAAGGTCGTATCACCTTATCCGTTTCATATTCTGCTGAGAAAAAAAGGACTCTTCAATTACAGTTTTATAATCCGCGGATTCAATTTGTATAACTGTCATTTTTCCTTCTTCACCTGCCGGGATCATTTCCATATGGCAGGGTATGGTACGACCTCCAAGTTGCTTGATATCAGATAAAACCTGAGTACTAATCAGATATTCATCTTCATCATAAAATTCAATTTTTAGTTCTATGTAATTGTCTTTGGTTACCCAAAGAAAAAGTTTTCCCCATACCACTGCGGCATCAGGTTTAGGAATTAATTGGATTTTGTAGCACATCCGCCCTTCTAATTGTTCTTCACCAACAATGCTGTGTTCATAATCACGAACAACGGAAGATTCGCGGATCAAATCATCGTTGGTAAAATCAGATCCCATCCAGGATTGCATCATCATCGATGGAGGCAACTTAATCATTCGATCAATTGATGGTACCCAATTCCACATTTCCTTGTCACGTTTCATGAATACCTGACCTTTTTCCTTTGCCGGAGCTGTGATGTAGATCAATGAATAATCCATGCCTCTCCCCCAACTTTTCATTGAAATACTTCTTTTCCAGGAAGGTCTAACAATAGTCATCGTCAATTCCTGCGTTACATAATCGCCACGCATATTCTTATCCATCTCTTCAATGATTTCTTTGGCTGTTTGTGCCTGAATTAAAAACGGAATAATCCCCAATCCTACCAGCACAATCAGTCTTTTACTAACTGATTTCATGGATTTTCGTTTGAAAAAATTAATCTTTATTCTTTTCATAACTAACTGTCTATTTATTACTTACAGTATTTTTCTTTTAAATATTTTTCCATTTCATCTAATGGATAGTCTTTTTTTATTACCAAATATTGGATTCCGATTCCATCAAAAAGTCCTGCAATCAATTGCGCCTCCTGTTTCGGATTTGGTATTCCAATTTGTTGCAGCAACTCTGAAATAAAGCCCACGTAATCCTGAGCTTTGTTTCTAGCCATTTCCTGCACAAAGTTAAACTTGTCAATTTTGAAAGTAAGCTCCATAATCAATCGCCATTTTTCGATATGATTTCTCAATTCATTAAAGTACCAACTGAAAAGATTGGTTAAGGTCTGGGAAGGATTATCCGAAATGATATCAGCCATCAGCTTATCTCCTTCTGATAAAGCATTATTGATTATTGCCTTTAGTAAATCCTCCTTGCTGTCAAAATAATTATACATCAACCCTTTGGAGACACCGGCGAGTTTGGCTATTTGGGAAATGCTAGTAGATTCATATCCGTTCTGAGCAATAAGTGTGAACGCTGCATCAAGAATTTTATCAATACTTTGCGATCTTATTTGTTCAATTTGTTCCTTACTTTTCGGACTCATTTTATTTTATGACTGAACGGTCGGTCAATATTAATAACTCTAAATTAAAAATAAAAATTTAAAAACGATTTTTATTCCATTAAGAAAAAAATATGTATGATATCCATTCAATAAAACGAATGAAACCAGATGTTTAGACAATTAAAATAATGAGTTTATAATTTTGTAAAAAAAGTTTATTACGACTAAACCGAGAATAGATAATGACCGCTATCGACAATAAAAACAGCATAACCTCCATCCATCCGGTCAAACTTAATATTAATGTTATCTTCGATTGTTTTGTTATTTTCCAAAACTTGCTCAGCATTTCTTGCCGGAACAAATACTTCAGCACTACAGCCAATTGGCACAGTTACTTCCATGACAAATTTGCCATTTTCACGATGCCAATAAATGCCTGTATCTCCATATGGCGTATTGTTTTTATATCGTACGAAATCAAGTTGATCAACCGGTTGAGGCTTAAAGATGATACGCTTATAAGCAGGGTATTGAGGATCAATCTGCATGCCAGCCAGGTTTTGGTATAACCAAACTAACCCTCCTCCAAACATAGGGTGATTATGAGAACCCTCTTCACTCCATTGTTCCCGGGTTGTAGTTGATCCCAATTCGATCCAATGACCAAAACTTGGTTCATCGGTTTTAGTTAACGCTTCATAGGCCAAATCCTGCATGCCGTTTGCCGCAAGGACTTCGAAAAAATAACGTGTACCAAAAATGCCTGTATCAAAATGGCCCTTGTTCGATTTTATATTTTGCTTCAAGGCTTCAATTACTTTTGGATATTGTTCTTCTGTCAAGCCCATTTTAAGAGCAAATATATTGCCTCCGGCGTTACCAAATGTTCCATGTTCAGAATCGTAAAAACGCAACTGAAAAGCTTTTTTAGTTTTTTCGGCTAATTCAGAATACGTTTCAGCTTCTTTTCTATTTTCTAATATAGTTGCTGTTTTTGAAGCAATATCCGCACACATCCAATAATAAAAGGTATGAACCATGTCATCAGGAGGCATCTCTCCGGGGGCTACCCATTCACCCAAATTATACCATTTTAAAATCTCGCCATTAGCGGCGGTCCTTTTTGAAAACATTATTCCATCATCATCCACCCAGGTCTTCATATAGCGGATGTATCCTTTCATTCCATCATAATTGGATTCCAAAACATCTTTGTCTCCGTAATGGATATAAAATTCCCAAGGCATGATACAAATAGCTGCTCCCCAGGCTACTCCTCCCCCACATCCAGGTTGCCATGGAGCACCATTAGGGACATAGCCGGTTTCCATATTTTGGGCATCCTGTATATCCTGAATCCATTTATAGTAGAAATTCCGGGCATCAAAATTTTCCATTACCATGGCACTGGATACTTGTCCATCTCCGGTATAGGCAGATCTTTCCCGATGTGGGCAGTCGCTGGCTATACCTCCATGCATGTTATCCAATTGACTTCTCTGCCATATTTTGTTTATTTCATTTAAAAGCTGATTGGACGTTTCAAAAGTAGAAGATCGTTCCACATAAGTATTTACAGCTTCAGCCGTTAAATTTTCTGCTTTCAAGTCTCCAGGCCAGTTTTTAATTTCTATCCCGCTAAATACAAACCAGTTGAATCTTGGAGCATAATTTTCTACACCATCTCCTCTAAAAATATAGGTATTATCACCTGAATATTCATTGCCATTAAATGCTATTTCAATTTGATGCCCTGCGGGTCCAGTAACGTTATTAAGACGTACCCAACCTGAAATTTCCACACCAAAATCCACCTTATAATTTCCGTTTTCCAATTTTTCAATCGAAACGGGTTTAATTTGTTCTGTCACTTTATCCGGATGAGCTGTATGCGCAACAAGATTGCCTTCTGGTGCTTTCCTTTGCACTACATTTTCCCAGGAAGCTTCATTAAAATCACTGGTGCTCCACCCATCCTGCTCTTCCCTAGCATCATAATATTCACCATAGTATACCATATTCATCAGAATTGGACTTTTTGACGCTTTCCAAGTTTCATCACTTACAATTATTTCTTCTGTACCATCGGTATAGGTAATATGAATTTGCCCTAAAAAACGTGGCGAACCATAGGCTTCAGCCCAAAACTTGGCTGGATTGTAAAATCCATTTCCTAAAATTCCTCCAATTACATTATCGCCGGTAGTCAAAAGTGATTTGATATCATATGCAAGATACATGACCTTATATCTTCGAAAATTGTCTTCAACATTGATCAATGCGTTGGTTAGCCCTGGACGTTTACCATAGTTGGTTTGGTTTGGGACCAATACATCATCTCCTACTTTTTTCCCATTTACATAGAATTCGAAATAGCCCAATCCAGTAACAAATGCAACTGCTTTTTCCACGTCTTTTTCAATTCTGAATGCTTTTCTTAATAGAGGAGCAGGGGGTGAAAACTGCTCTGGCCTGGCCTGAGGTGGTCCACTTGGCTTTGGCAACGCTTCTTCTCCTTGCCATGGCGCCCCGATCCATTTTGCCTGCCAGTCTGTTTGATTTAGCAAACCCATCCTCCAAAAAGCTGGCTCACTCCATTCTGATGGATTTCCATCCTTATCCCAAACCCTAACCTGCCACCAACATTCCTGTCGGGAAATCAATGGCTTTCCAGCATAATTTATTCGAATAGATTGATCCGAATCTACTTTGCCTGAAGTCCACAAATCGGGATTTTGCAGCAAATCAATGGAGCTGGCAACCTTTATTTCATATGCTGTTTGTGTTTGGCCTCTGATTCCTTCTGCTGCACTATTTATCCAATCCAGACGCGGTTGTGACACATCAACCACTGAAGGATTTTCGAGGTATTCACACCTTAAACTAATTGGACGGATGGAAGAAGGTTGAATTGTTGCGTTACAGGATGTAACCAAAGCAAGTAGCACTAAAAGGTATTTCATTTTCATTTTGAAAAATTGTTTATAATCCAGGGGGAAAAAATGGACTTTATATTATTTAAATAAAGACATTAATATACAAAATTTCATCCTGATCTGTCCTTTAATGTTTACTAAACCAATCTATTCAATCTTAAATCATTTGACCATTAGACAAAAAAAAGTCTGACCAAATACGAAGAATTGATCAGACTTTTTAAAATTATTTTACTGTTTTTATTCGTCAATTAATATTTTTCCGCACATTTTTCGCAGGTTTTCAGTAGTGCTTACTTCTATAAACGAAGGGCCATGTGAGGCTCCAAAATTCCCTGCAAGCACAACAACCCGATCTGATTTTTTAAGTTTATATTTTTTTTGCAATGCATCCAGCGCATCACAAAGAAAGGCTTCAGTACTTTTTTGTCTAATGGAATAATTTGTCACTACGCCATATGACAGTGCCAGCTCCCTCATAACACTTTTAGCATAACACTGCGCAAAAATAATTTTACTTCCTCGGTAGGCAGCAAGTGCACGAACCGTCCTTCCTTTATTGGTATCCGCAATGATTGCTTTGGTATTCAGTTCTATGGATCCTTTCACTGCGGAGCGTGCTAAAAAGGCAGAAATTTCATTATTGATAATCAGTAAAGGTGTTTCTTTGATCGGTGGTGTGGCAGATTCAATCTCATGTGCAATATTTGCCATGGTTTTAACTGCTTCAATGGGATAGTTGCCATAAGCAGTCTCACCACTTAACATGATGGCATCCGTTCCATCGTAGACTGCATTTGCTACATCGCTGATCTCCGCTCTCGTTGGTCGTGGATTTTGAATCATAGAATGCAACATTTGAGTTGCAGTGATTACAGGCTTTCTGCGGGAAATACATTTGTTGATGATCATTTTCTGAATAACTGGAATTCGTTCCTGAGGTATTTCGACTGCCAAATCACCTCTGGCAATCATAATTCCATAAACGTGATCAAGGATTTCATCAATATTATCTACTCCATCCTGGTTTTCAATTTTTGCAATTATTTTAATATCGCTCCCACGTTCATCGAGAATCTTTTGAACGGCATAAACATCTTCTTTATTTCGGACAAAGGAATGGGCAATAAAGTCTAATTGATGATCAACAGCAAAATGAATATAGTCTATGTCTTTTAAACTTAAAGTTGGCAACTTTACGTGAACTGATGGAATATTAACACTTTTTCGTCCATTGATTGCCCCATTATTGGTAGCTTCACACGTCAACGAATCTTTCTTTTTTTCTTTTACAATCAGCTCTATTTCACCATCATCGATTAGGATTCGACTACCTACCGGAACATCTTTAACAAATCCTCTATAATTTACATATACACATTCTTTGGTAGTGATTCCATCAGGATCACCTTTTATATTAATTAAATCGCCAAAAGCCACGGCGATACTTTCAGTTGATTTTGTAGTCCGTATTTCCGGGCCTTTGGTATCAAGCAATAATGCTATTTTTTCGGAAACCGCACGAACATTATTGATGACTTTCAGGGTGTCATCATGAGTCTGATGGGCAGTATTTAACCGTACGACATCCATGCCTGATTCCCATAGTTCTTTTATCAGTTTTATATCACATTTCCTGTCGGAAATGGTTGCAACAATTTTAGTCCGCTTTAACATGATCAAATTTCAATTAAGCCACGAAAGTACTAAGAATAACTCAAATACCGATTAAGCATGTATTATCTCTTGATGAAAAGTAATAGCTAAAATACGTATATCCGATCACAACGGTCTGAATTTAATGCACATTTTTTTATCATAGGAAAGTTGAATCCTATATAAGGATTTTGATTAGATTTGGTGGATAACAAAAAATCATATTTTGATGAATGGTTTTGAAAGCTGCATGCAGATAGCGGATTCAATATGTCCTTTGGACCATTCAATTATTTCAAATATAGTACTTTGTTAATTTTTGATTAAATGCATTAATTTGACTTGAAATGAAATTATTACTACTTAAAATATATTTACCTATTCTGATTTTAATCGGGACGAATGAGAAAATGTATGCCCAATTAAAAATCGGATTTACTGGAGGAGCTGTTCTTTCTACGATGATAAGAGATAGTAATCTAAATGTTGAAGGTGGCAAATTTGGTTATTTAGTTGGCGCCACTGCCAAATATAATATCGGAGAATTGGGATGGTTTGTTCAATCTGGAGTTACCTATACGCTTGAAGGCGATAATAAACAAAATCTTAATTTTTTAAAAATCCCTCTAACACT
>JAHEMV010000244.1 GCA_024643455.1 Cytophagales bacterium | reverse complement strand
AGGAGTTGTCTGCCGATGAAATCTACCGGCAAATGGTTAACAATCCTGCTTTAAAGAATTCTACCGGTGAAAATTTCTGCTGGCAGGCCGCGTATGAAATGGATAGGTTTGTAAAGTTTTATGAGCTGACAAAAAATACCGAATGGCTGGATGCCGGTGTGAAGTATTACGATTTTCTGATTGGCAAAAGGCTTTCCGACCCCGATGGATATAAAGGGTGGATTGGAGCATATCAATATGATTCAAACTATTTACAGGATGCGCTGGTTGGCGATGCCATTCTGATGGCCGGGATTCTCGATTTTTGCGTGCTGGTGCTGGAAGACCATAATTTAAAAGCAAAATACGGGAACAAGGCAAATTCGTATGTTAAAACAGCCCGAAAAGATTTTATTGAAAAGTGGGATTTCAGGAAATGCTGGGTGGATGACGCCCCTTACGGAACTTATATTGGCTTTAATAAATATTTAAAGAAAGAAAATCTGAAGGAGTGGATCACCGACCCGAAAGTAAGCCGATCGGGCGTTAGCAATCCGTTTAACAAGCAAATGGATGTTGCCGAAGTGTGCCTGCAGTTACACCGGATAACAGGGGAACAATTTTACTGGGACAGGGCCGAAAAAATATATTTTACGGCCAAAAGTCACTTCCAGTATTTCGATAATCACTACTGCTGGAATTATTACGAACCCCTATACCCGGGAGATGTCGATATGGTAAAACGCGACACGCGGCATGGAGTTTGGGTTCATCCCTGGCGTTCGGGTTACCAGGCCGGCGAGGTCAATCAAATTGTAAATGCATATCATCATGGAATTGTTTTCGACTCGGCGGATATACAACGAATTATAAATACCAACCTGGAGGTGATGTGGAACAAGGATCAGGTTAATCCTAAGTTTATTAATTCAAATGGCCTGGGAGCCGATGGCGATACAACAGGACTTGCTGATTTCAAAAGAACTTACGGACACTCCAACGCAGTTAAAAACGGTGGCGAATTGTGGACCGCACTCCTGGATTTTGACCAGACCATACGCGACCTTTATGAATTACGTTTTAACGGAGATAACACATCTTCCTCGTATCTCAGCTATAAAAAAACTGTGTTGGTTCATCCCCCAGGCTATAAAAGAAAATATGCAGATGGTAACGTTACTGTACCAGTTATTGATTTCACAGCATGCAGAGATCTTTATCTTGCTACTGTTCTTCCGCATAAAATACCAAAGGATGGAGAGTCTGTAATTATTTGTAAATCACGGGATGCCGGTCCAATTTCAATCGACCTGTATAAAACAACAGGTGTAAAAATCACCAATTTGTACAAAGGAGAAATTGAGATGGATAGAAATTTAATTATAACCTGGGATGGAAAAGACCCGGCTAAAAAAGCAAGTTTCGAAGGTGCATATAAAATCCGCTGGACAAGCAAAGGAGGCTATCGCGAATTCCCGGTTGTAATAGAAAATAAACTGTAAAAAGTGAAAGACTCTCTGCCCTATCTTCAATGTAATGCATCGTCATTGCGAGAGTTAACCTAATTTTATTAGGCATAATGAGATGATGACAGAAATTCCAAAAAACAAAAACCAATTGTCAAATAATTTCCAATGTTCAAATTTTCTAAATTCCAAAATATTTGAAATGACTTTGTTTTGAAAATTGAATTTTTTGGATTTGGAATTTATTTGTTATTTGGTAATTTACTATAATACAGAACTTTAAAAAATCTGTCATTAGTAGGAGGCACAATGAAACAATCCTTTCCCTTCTACATTTTTATATATAATGAGTAGCTTTGTAAAGGAGAACCAAAGGTGAATTTGATTTAGAAGTTGAATTTGATTCCGGAACAAATCCTCCGACCTCGTACCTCGGCCACCTCCATTAAAAAGGAGGACACGTACTAATCGTAAATTTTATAAATTATCTTTTTAAACATACCCCTGCCCCTCGCTGTGCCGAGAGGTAAACCGCCCGTCGTTGTTAACGATATAAAACCACTGCTTCGTTATCCCGGGTCTGCGATCTGAGTTTTGTTTGCAAAAACAAGAATTATCCAATATGAATCCCGTCTTTCCCACCTTCAACTTTAGATTTAAAGTCAATCTTTTTTTCGCTAAATTCATCCTTTAAATTTTACAGAAAATGAATAGATATTGGTTGACGGAGAAGTTAAAATTCTGGTTGTTTTTAATCCTTGTATTGGTCCTGTTTCCCATTATGGGCAGTGCCAAAAATGTAAATATTACTCATTTTGGAGCAGTGGGCGATGGCAAATTCTCCAATACTGTCGTATTCAGCAATGCCATTGACAGCTGCTATTTTACAGGTGGCGGAACCGTAACTGTTCCTCAGGGAATTTATAAAACCGGAACTATTGTTTTGCGCTCCAATGTGAATCTGCACCTTGAACCGGGTGCGGTGATTCTGGGCAGCCCCAATGTAACAGACTACTTTTTAAACGACGGGAAAGTGGGACTTATCTATTGCGAAAATGCACAAAATACGTCAATCACGGGCTTGGGAACCATTGATGGCAATGGAGATGTTTTTATGAACCTCGGCGAATTAAAAACGATAAATAACGAAGGGTCCAAATATTCCCGTCAGAAGGGACAATTCAGGAGTTTGGAAGGAGTTGCACAGGATGGGCCATTAATGCCACTGGAGCGCCCCAATCAAATGATCATCTTCTCTAATTGCCGGAATGTTAGTATCCACGATGTGGTGCTCTCCAATTCACCCTACTGGACACTGCATCTGGCCGATGTTGACGGCGGTACGATATCGGGAGTTAAAATTTACAACAACCTGATGATACCAAACAACGACGGAATTGACCTTACCAGTTGCAGCAACATTAACGTTTCAGATTGCGATATCCGCACCGGCGACGATGGCTTTGCCATAACCGGCTACTCGCACCATTTCGACCTGGCAGGGTACAAAAACATCGTTCACGAATCAAAAAACATCAATGTAAGCAACTGCAACATCGTATCGCGTTCTTCGGGCATCAGGATTGGGGGCTGGGATCAGAATCACATGAGCAATTACAATTTCAGCAATATCAACATTAGCAATTCAAACCGCGGGATTGTGTTAACCGTTCGCGACAGCGGAGGCATCAGCGAAATGCATTTTCAGAATATCAATATCGAAACCCGTTTGCATACCGGCGACTGGTGGGGAAACGGGGAGCCGGTGCAGGTTGCTGTTATTCGCGGTACACCAGATGTTCCACTGGGGAGAATAAAAAATGTGTATTTCAGCAATATCATTGCAAAAAGTGAAGCCGGAATTGTGGTCTGGTCGAGCGAAGAATCGGTAATTGAAAATCTCCAGTTTCGGGATGTTTTGCTAAAAATAAAAAATAGCCCGATGAACGATTGTGCCGGGGGAAATTTCGATTTACGACCTGTTTCTGATCCGCGATATTCCTTATTTGAACACGATATTCCGGGTTTTTATGCCAGGGGAGTACGGGATTTGGTTATTCGGAATTTCAGTTTGGAATGGGATGGTCAGTCGCAGGATTTTTTTACACACGGAATTGAAGTGGAGAATTATTCCGGCCTTCGTATTTTTGATTTTTATGGTTCCGCGGCTCCATCGAACCAACAGTTGCCACCCGTAATGTTGCGCAAGGGAAAGGATTTTAGTACCAATCTGAACCCAACAAGGGTTAAAATCACAGATTAAAATTATTCCCAAAAAACAGCGAACTGTGCGTTTACACCAATTTTCGCTCAATATTTGCTTGTGGTATCAATGGGAAACAATTTGTTACAAATTGCAGAATAAAACAAACTCACAAATTCCAATGAAAAATCCTTCGGAATTTTGAAAACGGAGGACTCTTTTAAGACTTCAGTTTGTTTAATACCAAATTTGGTTTATAATGCCGTAGATAATTATAAACCTTGATTTGGTTAATGCCGATAACTTGCCTGACGGCAGTCAGGTAGTTATTAAGGAGCAAACTGGGCAAATCGAAAGTGTGCGACATTTAATAACATAATCGGTATAATTACATCGGATCTCCCTCCTGTATTCCCACGGGAGTCGGCTGATGTACAGGTTCCAGCGAATGCAGGTATTTATAAATTGCGATCAAATCACCATCTGTCATTGTTTTATAAGGCCCCCATGGCATGGGTGTTCCAGGTATTGCTGCCCCCGCCCTCATCCTTGCAATAAAAACTTCCTTTGGCCAAAGTGCTATTCTGCCGGTTTCTTTATCGGGTGTAAGATTGGGTGTTACCAGGTGTTTGCCTTTTACAATTGTACCTTTTTCGTCCATTACCTCAAAAGGCTGATTTCCGGCATACTCAATACCAACATAAGCACCGGTCATCATGTCGCGTCCGGTGTGGCAGCCCCTGCAGTTGGCAACACTTTCGGCCAGGTATTTTCCGTATGCAGCCGTTGAATCACGTTCAGGTGTTTCGGGAATAACTCCGTCGCCCATGGGTTTAATCATTCCAAAAGCATGAACAGCCTTACCAAGAAAGTTCCATTCGTTGGCCGGTCGTTTATTTTTTACGGGCGGAGCAGACCTCAGATAAGAAACAATAGCAGTCAGATCCCTGTCGCTTAAATCATAGAAAGGCATAAAATCAACCAGGGGACTTCCATCCCTTTTTACGCCATATCTTAGTGCCCGAGCAATTTCACCATCGGAATAAGCGCCAATTCCAGTTTCCCGATCGGGGGTAATATTGGGAGCATGCACTATTCCCGGGGGGATAACAAAATCAAATCCTCCGCTTAGCGGAACCTTTTCGCCCATACGTACCCGCGGAAATTCAGATACCGGCGCATGGCAGTCGACACAATGTGCCGGACCGTACATGAGGTATTCACCACGCGCTATGATGCTTGAATCAAGGCTTGCCATAATTTCAGGATAAGGAGCATCAAACTTTGGGTTTGCTCTTGCATAAACAAAAACTACAAATCCAATCACCAGGATGAGAATTCCAGTTCCCAGCCATTTTAAAACTTTCATAAACTTTTTCATAATTAACTTGCCGTAAATTGTTAATACCTTTAAAATGAACAGTGAAAGCTGTAAATTTTTTGCCCAGGGGTATATTCATTTCATCACTGTTTTTTTGAATAAATATACAACTAAATCAGTATATATACAATACGACCTTATTATCTTTTTTAAGAACGTTTAATTGGATTAAAACCACTACCTCGCCTTTAAGTGACGATTTGTAATAGCTTCAAAAAAGCTGAAGTACGTATTATAAATTCGCGTCGCCAACTGAAAATGGATTGGCAGTTAAGCAAACAACATTCATTTCTGGAATTTTGACTTTTGGGAATGTTTTGGTTGTGGAACATCCTGTTTTTAATTAACTCCGTCTGCGGCATAAATCTGCCAAACCATTTCAATGCTTTATCGCGAAGGGAATGCTGCCAGTCGATTACATCGACAATAATACAAAAGTAAGATTGGAATAATTACATTTCCATCAGCCCCATAATACAAAATCCGGGTTTCAAGCCAAAACCTTCTGCTTCGCTGCCCTGCAGAATAAAGGTAATTTTTCGGCGCAATGTGCTGCCCGTGTAGGTTTGGGTATGTTGGTTAAACTCGCGCAACAAAAGTTCGTGTCCCGCTTTAAATCCGCGGTCGTTTTTCCGGAGTTCAAAAGGCTTTTCGCCACTTGCCACCATTTGAAAGTAAGGGCTCCAGGTTTTTAATTCGTGTACCATAGTTGCAAAATTAGTAATTCAACTTAAAAATTTCCCCTTCATTTCTTCGAATCCTGCCTGCTGGTATGTAAAGAGGGGTGGCTAAGTCCGTTAGATTTTTATTTGCAATTATTCATTCATCGGACGAAGACGGGGTGGTTCCTGTAATTAACTGCAACCACCTCCTGCTGTAATTATATTCATGTTGCAATACAAATAATCTTTAAGAACAAAACTGTCATCGAGATGTTTTTGTTTTTAATTTTACATACTACAAGCAATAAAATCTTTATAAAATTATATGGGGTATCCGATCATTACCCGTGATTTTCATTAATGATTTTTTCATATGATACAGGAGCCATTATTACAGTCTGTTCAACTAATCGTAAAAAAAGAAGTCCTCTACTCTTTGATGTTCTCCTATTATATCTAAACACATATTCATCAAGGTAGTACTCCAATTTGTTTTTATTCAGATAACTTTGATGCGTACCAAGCAACCATCTTTTTAAAAGCGATGCAATCCGGTGGACATTTGGCAATATTTCTTCATCACCATCTTTCACTTTTGATTCTTGTATCTCATGTTCATAGCCTATTTGAGACAAGCCATTATAGCCTAGCCATCCATCAGTAATAATTTTAGAAGGTTTTTCAATATTGCCCTCAATGAATCCATGCAAACTCTCACTGGATGCATTTGGTATTTTCGCTAATCGCATCCTACCAGTTTTTCTCCCAGCTATTTCCACAGCTACTGCAACCAAACTTTTCCCCTCGGTTCCTCGCCCCCTTTTCCCTGGTTTCTTTCCTCCGACAAATACTTCATCAACTTCAACTGTTCCTTGTAACTTGCTTCTACCGCTTAAAACCATAAACCTCCTAAATTTATGCAACCAAGTCCATGCTGTTTGATAGCTGCCAAAACCAAGTATTTTTTGTAAGCCTTTTGCACTAACGCCATTCTTTTGGGCAACCATCCACCATATTGCCCGAAACCAAACCAACAAAGGTTTAGTTGATTTATGGAATATTGTTCCATTGGTTACAGTTGTTTCAGTATGACAATCTCTACATTCAAACCGCCCTTTATTCTTTGCCCAGTAACGGATAGAGCCACAAACCGGACACTCAAAATCATGAGGCCACCTAATTGATACAAGATAATTAATGCAATCTTGCTCTGTTTTAAACATTGCTTCAAACTCCATTTGATTTCCCGGATAATTCATCTAGCAAAGACAAAATTTTGCGGGAGATGATCGGATACCCCATTTTAATTTATATTCAACAGGTACATGCACGATACCCTGTTCAATTAGTCTTTGAAAAAGTAGCCCCCTGCTTTTTGACTTTCGTCTATTATGTCTAAAAGTATATTCATCCAAATAATAACTCAGATACTGTTCACCTATATAATTTTGGTGGGTTCCAAAAAGCCATCTTTTCAGCAATGAGGCAATTCTGTGTACATTGGGTAATACTTCTTCTTCATTATCCATTTTGGTTTTATCGTCAATTACATGAAGGTATACCTTTTTCGAAATACCTGAATATCCTTTCCATCCATCTGTAATTACGATGCTTCCTGTTTCAATATTATCAGAGATAAATTTTAGTAATGCTTTGGCTGAGGCATCGGGTATTAATGACATCCTCACCCTATCTGTACCCTTTTCCATGATTTCTACAGCTATGGTTACCAGCATCTTTCCTTCAGCACCTCTTCCTCTTTTTCCGGCCTTTTTGCCTCCGACTAAAGTTTCATCGACCCCAACTTTGCCTACTAATTTATCTACTTGGGAACACCATTAAGCGTCTAAATTTATGAAGCCAGATCCAAGCAGTTCTGTAACTTCCCAAACCTAAAACCCTTTGAAGACCAACAGCACTTAATCCGTTTTTCTGGGCTAGCATCCACCATAATGCTCTGAAAATTACAACAAGTGGCAATTTGCTTCTATGAAAAATGGTATCA
>JAHEMV010000243.1 GCA_024643455.1 Cytophagales bacterium | reverse complement strand
CTTCAGTCCTTCTGCCTCGTAGTTATTACGATGAACCAAACAAAAAGTATCCGGTACGATACAATGTAGCAGGATATGGCGGCAGATATACCAGGATTAATTACATCATTGGAAATAAAGGTTTCTCGGATTGGTGGTTTTCGGATGATGCCCCTCAAATCGTCAACGTGTTTTTGGATGGAGAAGGCCCTTTTGGAGATAGTTATCAATTGAATTCGGAAAATAGTGGTCCATATGGAACGGCATTAATTAATGAACTTATCCCATACATTGAATCAACCTATCGCGGAATGGGTTCCGCCAAATACCGTTTTGTAGATGGTTGCTCAACTGGAGGGTGGGTTTCACTTGCTTTGCAACTATATTATCCGGAAGAGTTCAATGGAGTATGGTCCTATAGCCCGGATGCGGTAGAGTTTGAAAATTATCAATTGATCAACATTTACAAAGATAAAAATGCCTATATCAATGAATATAATATCCAAAGACCAGTTTCACGGAATACAGACGGAGAACCAACCATGTTGTTGAAAGACTTTGTCAAATATGAAAATGTGCTTGGATGGTCCAACACCTATGTGACTTCCGGAGGGCAATTTAGCGCTCATACGGCTTTATATAGTCCAAAGGGTGAAGATGGGCTTCCAGTACCCTTATTTGACCCAGAATCTGGTGAGATCAATCATGAGGTTGCCGAACACTGGAAAAAATACGATTTGAAACTGTATGCAAAAGAAAATTGGGAAGAGCTCGGACCAAAAATACAGGAAAAAATATACATATGGATGGGTGACATGGATCATTTCTACTTAAACATGGCTACGCGTTCACTGGATGAGTTTTTAAAAAGCACTAAAAATCCAAGTTCTGTTGCTGAAATTGTCTTTACTCCAATGAAAGGGCATTGCGCTAACTACTCAAACAAAGTAGTTCTTGAGCAGATGGCTGAGAAAATGAAAAGAATGGATTAAATTTATCAAAATAAATATTTTTAAAATAAGCACCCCAAAACCCCCACTTAAATGAAAAAGCTATTTTTTATTTTTCTTGTCTTTTCTTGCCAGGTCAAAGAGCCTGTTCAAACACAAATACAGGAGCCATTAGAATACAGTACACCGGAAACGGAAGGAGTTTCCTCAAAAGGAATATTGGATTTTATAGAAGCCGCTGAAACACAACAGCCAGATGCATTGCATAGTTTGATAATTGTGCGCCATGGAAAAATTATTGCTGAGGGTTGGTGGAATCCATACAGTGCTGATAGCCCCCATTTGCTTTATTCCTTAAGTAAAAGCTTTACATCTACAGCCATTGGTTTTGCCGTTCAGGAAAATCTGTTGACCGTTGATGACCAGGTGATTTCTTTCTTCCCGGATAAAACCCCGGAAAACCCAAGTGAAAACTTAAAAAATATGCGTATCAGGGATCTTTTGAGGATGACTACAGGTCATGCAACTGATTCCTATGGCAGAATTAAGAATCATCCGGACGGATGGGTGGCCGGATTTCTCTCTTTGCCGGTAGAACACAAACCAGGAAGCATTTTCATTTACAACACTGGAGCTACGTATATGCTTTCGGCTATTCTTCAGAAAGTAACAGGACAAACTCTTGTGGAATTTCTGCAACCCAGGTTGTTTGACCCTTTAGGAATCAAGAAACCATTCTGGGAGTCAGATCCTGATGGAATTAATTTAGGTGGAACCGGACTATACGTTACAACAAAAGATATCGCCAAATTAGGTCAACTCTATTTGCAAAAAGGAAATTGGAAAGGACAACAAATGTTAAATGAAGCATGGGTCAAGACTGCCACAACTTTACAGACCTCAAACGGAAGCAATCCCGAAAGTGATTGGGACCAGGGATATGGCTACCAGTTCTGGAGGTGTCAACACGGCAATTATCGCGGCGATGGCGCATTTGGTCAATATTGTATCGTGATGCCTGAACTTGATGCAGTGATTGCCATTACTTCAGGTTCAAATGACATGCAGGGAATTTTAAATATGGTTTGGGATAATGTTTTGCCTGCACTAAAAGATGAAGCACTTCCTATTGATGAAGCGTTATTGAATACATTAAAGGCAAGGCTAGAAAATCTGGCACTTTCCAAAATCAGCGGAGAAGAAAAAACTTCTTTAGCAGATGAACTCGCAGGAAAAAAATTCAAAATAGAATCCAATAATTTGGGTGTAGAAGCTATTTCATTTGATCTTGGCAATGAAAATAAACAACTGACCATCTGGAACGAACTGGGCGAACAACACATCCCTGTTGGGCATAACACGATGCTGAAGGGTGCTTTTAGTTTTCCAAACCAGGTGAGCTGGGCAACAGCTGCAAGTGGTGCATGGATTTCTGATACGAATTACAAAGTGAAAATCTATAATTGTGAATCCCCACATGCGATGACTTTCGACTTCAAATTCGATGGTAATTCATTGACATGGGATTCGGAATCAAATGTATCATTTGGTTCGTCTAAAATGCCCCAAATGAAAGGTAAAGTGGAATAATTATTTTTATACATAAAAAATTCCTACCAGTACTAGTTGATATTGGTAGGATTTTTTTTGCCTATTATAATTCACTTTATAAAGAACGGGAAGGTTTGATTCATCGTCAAAAATTCTGAATTTTAATATATACTTCTACAACTGACCTTGTTGCATATAAACTCAGATCAAAATGCAACTCTTTCCATTATTGGCCATCATTATTTTGAATAAAAATTTTTTGGTCATGATAAGACACTACCTAACTATTGCATTTAGAAACATCTTCAGAAACAAAGTTTTTTCATTAATCACTACAATTGGCTTATCTATTGGTATGGCTACGTTTGTGTTGATCCTTCTTTGGGTTATGGATGAAATGCGCTTTGACCGGTTCCATGCAAATATTGATCAGATGTATTGTATAATCGAAAAGCAGGATTATTCGGATGGTCAAATGTTACACACCAACAATACACCTTTTGCACTCAGAGATGAATTATTAAGTAACTACCCTGAAATAGCAAGTGCTACTAGGACGATTTGGATGGGAGATCGACCCATGAGTTTTGAAGATAAAGTATTAAGCACTGGATCAATCGCCATGGTAGATCCTGAGTTTTGCGATATTTTTTCTTTTAAACTGATAAAAGGGAATCCAAAAGCGCTTATAGAACCGAATACCATAATGATCACTGAGCAAGTAGCTCAATCTTTTTTTGGAGATCGCGACCCAATTGGGAAAACATTGAAAATGGATGGCCAGTATGACTTTGAGATTGGCGCCGTCCTGGCAAATATTCCTAAAAATTCAACCTTTCAATTCAATATTCTTATGCCTTTCGTGCAAATGAAAACGATCTTTGAAAGCGACATAAATAACTGGAATAATAACTGGCCCAGAACCACTGTGGTCATGAAAGAGGATGTTGTTGCTGCGGACTTTGAAAAGAAAATTGAAAATCTATGCAAAGAACATGGACAGGAAAACACAAGTCTTTTTATAAAACCATTTAATAAGGATCACCTATACTCCGATTCAGGAGAAAATAACCTTATTCAATATGTATATCTGTTCATTGCTATAGGCATTATTATTTTATTGATCGCAAGTGTCAATTTCGTAAACCTTTCCACTGCCAAATCAGAAGAACGTGCAAT
Source organism: Cytophagales bacterium (assembly GCA_024643455.1). Taxonomy (GTDB): domain Bacteria; phylum Bacteroidota; class Bacteroidia; order Cytophagales; family Cyclobacteriaceae; genus JAAUQL01. Next base: position 4,051 of record JAHEMV010000243.1, on the reverse strand, counting down.
TGAAGTGGGCATAAGAAAAGTTGTAGGCGCAAGTAGGTGGAGTTTGATCTACCAATTCTTTGGTGAAAAATTACTTCTTGTATTGATTAGTTTAATAATTTCCATGCTTTTAACGGCATTATTAATTCCCCAATTCAACGAAATATCAGGTAAAGAACTGAAGTTTGATTTCATAGAAAATCCCAATCTACTCTGGCTATTTATTGGGGTAGGTTTGTTATCTACAATACTTTCCGGAATTTACCCCTCTTTGGTTCTCTCTTCCTTTTCACCAGTCAGGGCTCTAAAATCTATTATAACTGTAAATAGAACGAGAGGCATTAGTTTGCGAAGTGCTCTGGTTATCTTTCAATTTTCTTTGTCTATTATTCTTATTATCAGTGCGATTCTTGTTTTGTCTCAACTGAATTATATTAAAAAATTTAACCTTGGATATGAAGCTGAAAACCTGGTATATATTGACTTGCCTGGTCAGTCAAAACAGCTACATGAGGCATTTTCCAATGAAATACTAAAAATATCTGGAGTCACTAAATTAACTAAGGCAGATAAACCTCCATTCTGGGGTGGAAATTCTTCCTGGGGTTACGATTGGGAAGGAAAGGATCCAGACCTGCGGGTTTTAATTTGCATGATGTGGGTAGATAAAAACTACTTTGATGTTATGGGAATACCCCTTAATGGAGGCAAAACCTTTTCTGATCGATTTGAAAATTACAGTTTGGAAGAGGTTGAAAATGTGGATGTCATTCTTAATGAAGAAGCCATTAGGCGTATGAAAATGAAAGAACCTGTCGGTAAGTATTTTGGCAGAAGCGATACAAAAGGAACAATCGTAGGGATAGCGCAGAATTTTAATTTCGAATCCTTAAGAAGTTCTGTGGAACCCTTAGTACTATTGCCCCTGCAAAACGAACCCAATGTCATTATTGCGCGCATTCAAAAAGAGAATATCCATGAAACAATTGAAAAAATCGGACAGGTATGGAAAAAAATAAATCCTACTTCTCCTTTTTCATTTGGTTTTTTTGATGACCGTTTAGAGCAGATGTACAAGGGAGAAGTACGTATTTCTAAGCTTTTTAAGTATTTCACCTTGATCGCTATTTTTATTGCCAGCCTTGGCCTATTGGGTTTGTCATCATTTTCTATTGAACGAAAAACAAAAGAAATTGGAATAAGAAAAGCATTAGGCGCTCCTGTGTTCAGCATTGTGATGCTCCTTACAAAAGATTTTGTCAAATGGGTGATCCTGGCATTTATCATTGCATGTCCCATTGCATGGTATTCTATGCATCAATGGTTGCAGAATTTTGCCTACAAAACCAATTTGAATTGGTGGATATTTGCTGCTTCTGGATTACTTGCATTATTCATAGCCCTATTCACAGTTAGCTTTCAAACACTAAAAGCATCTTTAAGAAATCCTGTGGATAGTTTGAGGTATGAGTGAAAGTTAATTTGAATTTGGATCTATAGAAAGTATATTATTTTGGATTGGTAGTTTGATATAAAAGAATATAACTACTAAAAAGTTAAATTTGATAAAAACTTTGACTGCATGAAAAAGGTAATAATTACCGGAGCTACCGGGATGATTGGGAAAGGAGTATTACTGGAATGCCTGGATCATCCGGAAATCAAAGAAGTTTTAGCGATTGGTAGAAACTCCCAAGGGATGACACATCCAAAACTGAAAGAATTGATCCATCAGGATTTTACAAATTTTGGTGACATTCAAGGTCAACTCATGGATTACGATGCTTGTTTTTTCTGTTTGGGTATAAGTGCTGCTGGATTGAATGAGCCACAATATAAAAAAATCACCTATGATTTCACCATGACTTTGGCCAATACGCTAAAGGATATTAATCCGGAAATGACCTTTAATTATGTTTCAGGTGTAGGCACGGACTCTACAGAGAAAGGCAAGATGATGTGGGCCAGAATTAAAGGGAAAACAGAAAATGACCTACTAAAACTGGGTTTTAAACAGGCCTTTATGTTTCGACCTGGAGCCATCATCCCATTGCGAGGAATCCAATCAAGAACTAAGACTTACCAGTTTATGTACGACTATTTTATGTGGTTGGTCAAAGCTATAAAAGCCATAGCACCGAATGCTGTTGTAAATACTACCCAGATAGGATTGGCCATGATTAATTCCATGTTGAAGGGCTATACAAAAAAGGTGCTAACCCCAAAAGATATTATTATCCTCTCAAAAAGCTAATTCCTAGTTTATGTAATCGTGTTCAATTCAGAATCAGAAAATTAACAAACTGAATTTTCGGTTTGTTTTAAATTCTTAATCCTTAATGTGTAAATTTTATGGATATTTTCACGAACATATTCAACTTGAAAACGTTAGGTTTATAGCTTTATAAATCATTAAAGCTATCGCTTTTTTATTCACAATACACATACTTAAAACCAAAAACTATGTCAACTATCAGATTAGGAGATGAAGCTCCAAATTTTACCGCACAAACTACAGAAGGTGTTATCGATTTTCACAAATGGCTCGGCGAAAGCTGGGGTGTGCTATTTTCTCATCCTGCAGACTATACTCCGGTATGTACTACCGAACTTGGCGCAGCAGCCAAATACAAAAAAGAATTTGACAAGCGAAATGTAAAGGTAATGGCTTTAAGTGTTGATGGTCTTGCTTCACATAAAGCATGGATCGGAGACATCAATGAAACTCAAGGCACTACAGTCAATTTTCCAATTATTGCTGATGAAGACCGCAAAGTTTCCACACTTTACGACATGATCCATCCCAATGCCAATGACAAACTTACTGTAAGATCAGTATTTGTGATAGGTCCAGATAAAAAGATAAAGTTAATTATTGTGTATCCGGCCTCTACTGGAAGAAATTTTGACGAATTATTGCGTGTAATTGATTCACTTCAATTGACAGCCTATCATAAAGTCGCCACACCTGTAAATTGGAATAGCGGTGATGATTGTGTCATTGTTCCGGCAGTGACCAATGAACAAGCTGAGAAATTATTTCCAAAAGGATTTAAAGTTGTAAAGCCCTATCTGCGTATGACTCCTCAACCCAATTTAAAATAATGGTAAAAAAAAGAGGCTGTTTAAGCAGCCTCTTTTTTGTTTATGGTACTTATCTGATTTCAAATTCAAGGAAAAACTGATATTCATCAAATACAACAAATGGAATCGTCAGGTCACCTGTCCCTCCTTTTCGTTTTACTTCTGTAACTGATTCACCACTTACCACTACAGGATTAAAATTTAATTCAATCATTGTATTGTAGGTTGTATCATTTTGAACAATATCTCGATCCTCTAATAATATAAAATATTCTTTATTATTTAACTGGTAATCAGCGCTAAGCAAATCAGTTGTATTAATACCAATAGGAGTTTCAAATTCCCCAATATTTAACGATTCCACAAAAAAACCTTCAATTTCATCTTCTGAAACAAAGTCAGTAGGTCCAAATTGCATTAGTACATCTGGTCCAGTACCATCATTATCCCATGGTTTTCCTGTACCGTCTTTCATATTGATATTAATTATATACATGCCGGTCAAATACCTTTGACCAATTTTTACTACTCTTGTTTCCGTACTCATTTGATCATCCTCTGAATACGCAGTTAATGAAACAATAAAATCACCGGCTTTATTATAGGTATGTTGAGGAACTATTTCTGTAGATGTTGCGGTTCCATCGCCAAAATCCCAAAGATAAGAAATCGCATTCGTACTTCGATTCTCAAATCGAACTGGAAGGTGTTTTTCCGGAGAAATTGTGTAAACTTCAAAAGAGGCTCCAGGTAAAGGAAATGGATCTTTTTCAGTACAGGAATAAACAAATGCCGTAGCAAAAATCACAAGGCAAAGCTTCAGATTCATAATATATCGAATTTTTTTAGTCATTCCGTTGCTAATATTTTCTCCAAATTTAAAACGCAATCCTCAAAAAGCCATGATTCATAATTTTAATAAACTCATATAGATGTAATAAAAAAATGTTTTTATACCCTATAAACTCTAACACGTTTAGACTTGTTT
>JAHEMV010000242.1 GCA_024643455.1 Cytophagales bacterium | reverse complement strand
TTAATTGATGGACTTGCCTCCCGTTGGGATGAGTTTACTTTTAAAGTAAGAGGAGGCGAAGAAACGTTGGAAAGTTTTGGCGTAAAATCCATTAATGATATTCCAAAAAACTATCTTGATTTCATTCAGGCTTTGCCTTTTTATTTTGAATTGGAAAAATACCTTATGATCCATGCCGGATTGGATTTTAACCAGGGAGATCCATATACTGATAATTTTTCCATGCTTAATATTCGGGTTATGACCTTTGACCTCACAAAAACAGGAGGAAGAAAAATCATTCATGGGCATGTTCCAATTTCGATTTCAGCTATAGAAAAATCCTTACAAGAAGAGTTGAACCATATCTCCATTGATGGAGGTTGTGTTTATCATCAAATCCCGAATCTAGGCAATTTGGTTGCATTGGATCTGGATTCTAAAAAATTGTATATTCATAAAAACATTGATTGATCCATGGAAAACATCAGGGTAATCAAAGGCGATATCACCAAACAAGCGGTCGACGCGATTGTAAATGCTGCGAATAGTGAACTAAAAGGTGGTGGAGGTGTCGATGGCGCTATACACCGTGCTGGTGGTCCTACGATCATGGAGGCTTGCAGAAAGATTGGTGAATGCCCGACAGGTAATGCAGTTATCACTGCTGGTGGGAACCTTCCAGCTAAATTTGTAATTCATACAGTGGGACCAATTTGGGGCAACGAAAATGGAGAGGAGAAGAAGTTGCTGGCAAGTGCCTATCACCAAAGTTTACTTCTTGCTCTGAAAAATAACTTAAAATCAATTGCTTTCCCAAATATCAGTACTGGTGTATATGGATTTCCAAAGGATTTAGCAGCAAATATTGCCATTCAAACTACTCGGGATTTTATAAAATTCCATACAACCCTTCACGTGACGTTTGTGTGTTTTGATGATGAAAATTATTTGTTGTATAAAAATCAATTGGATTAAATTCTGGTAGCATTAGGAATGAGCACTAGCTCCACTTATCCATATTTATTTCCATATATAAATCAGAATACCCATTGGGTAATATAATCGCTAGTTTTTGTAACTACCTGCATCAGAATGGCATCAAATAGTTATAAATAGATGCGCTATGTTAAAAAACTACATCAAAGTTGGCCTAAGAAGCTTATGGAAAAATAAGACTTTTTCATTCATTAATATCTTCGGCCTTGCGGCAAGTATGTCTATATGTTTGTTGATTATGCTTATGCTGGCTGATCAGCGGGAATATGACCAGTTTCATACTGATAAGGATCGGGTGTATAGGATTCTCTCCTCAGGTAATTCAAAAACAAAATCAACCAGGTATGCAACCTCACCCTTGCCAATCGGGAAAACATTAAAAGAGGAATATCCAATCGTTGAAAACAGCACAAGCCTGCTCACTGGAGTCGGTGGAGACGCTACATTTATGCAAAAAACGATGGTTATGAGGGGCTTTTTTGCTGACACTGATTTTTTTGATGTTTTTAGTTTCAAGCTCATTAAAGGAAATAAAGCCAAGGCTCTAAGTGATCCTAAATCGATCGTGATCACGGCGGACTTTGCAGAAAAACTTTTTGGCAATACAGATCCCTTAGGTAAAACCATTCAATTTGATGACAGAGGATTACCACATTTGGAAATAGGTGGCATAGATAATCCGCCTGTAGATTGGGGAGACTTCACCATTACGGGGGTATTGGACCGGACGAATGAAAAATCTCATTTAAAATTTGACGCCCTGGTCTCCATCACAACCCTCCCTTCACTTATTGCTGAAAAGAAAAAGGAAGACAAAAGAAACGACTGGAAATATTACTACGATACCTATACGTTCGTGAAGCTCGAATCTGGCAAAAAGCAGGAAGATTTACAATTGGCTTTGAATGACATTGCAACAAGACAATTTTCTGGGATTGTAGAGTTTGAAAAGTTCACATTTTCACCACAAAAGCTTACAGAGATCACTCCGGGTAAATTCCTAAACAACATGGCAAGCTTTAGGTTCCCAATTGAAGCCTACTATTTTTTATCCTTCCTGGCGCTGGTTATTATGGTTTCAGCATGTCTCAATTACACGAATCTTTCAGTTGCCCGATCATTAACGAGATCAAAGGAGATCGGGATAAGAAAGGTTACGGGTGCGTTAAGAAAGCATCTGATAGGCCAATTTCTGGGTGAATCAATCCTAACAAGTATGCTGGCTTTGGTATTGGCTATACTGTTTCTCTACATTATGAAACCAGCTTTTATGTCATTATGGATAAACAAATATCTGAATTTTAATCTTAGTGAGAATATCGGGGTCTTTGTTGAATTTGTAGGATTTGCTTTGTTTATCGGGATTATTGCCGGGATTATCCCTGCACTTCATTTATCGAAATTCAAACCGGTGAAGGTGCTTAAAAATAACTTCGGCAACAAAGTAGGTAAGATCGGGTTTCGAAAAATATTAACGATAAGTCAGTTTGTTGTATCCTTATTTTTTATTGTCACTACCATTCTCATTATCCGTCAAACCAGGCATTACCTACATTTTGAATATGGATTTAATACTGAAAATATCATTAATATTGAGTTGCAGGGCAATGATGTCGATCTGGTAACAAATGAATTTAGCGCAGTACCAGGAGTGTCAACTATTTCCGCCTGCCAGCATCTTCCAGCAAGTGGCATTTCAACCGGTTCCAATTTAAGATTAGAAGGTAGCGAAGATGATTTTATTAACATGGGTAGTTTTTACATCCATCCCAATTTTATTGATAACCTTAAACTTGAGATCATCAGTGGATCAAATTTTCCTGAATACAACAAATCTAAAACAGAGCAATCTGTTATCATAAATGAAACTGCAGTTGAAAAGCTAGGATTTACTTCACCTTTAGAAGCTATCGGAAAAGTGGTGGAAATAGAGGGTTTGGAAAATAATGTTACTGTCAGTGGCGTAGTAAAAAACTTCCAGTTCAGACTACCAATGACGCAGGAAGATATCGGGCCTATGGTTTTTAGAAACGGGCCTGGACATTTTAGCTATGTAAATTTGAAGGTGAATGCCAATGACTTGACAAAACTGGTTGATGAACTGCAAGAAAAATGGAGCGCAATTGATCCTGTTCATAGTTTTGAATATTCTTTTTTTGACGAACAAATGGCAAAAACATATCAGATCTTAACCGATGTGATTTCCATAGTGGGATTTTTTGCCTTTTTATCCATATCCATATCCTGCCTTGGATTGCTTGGTATAGCCACTTATTCTGTTGAAAGAAGAGTCAAAGAAATCGGCATTAGAAAAGTACTAGGCGCTGGTGAATTTAAAATTATATTCCTGCTATCCCAGAGCTTTATAATGATGTTGCTCATTTCCATTATGATCGCGTCTCCATTGGCATATTTTTTAAATAACATGTGGTTGCAGGAATTTTCAAATCGAATTGATTATGGATTTGGAACTATTTTCTCAGGCGCTATGATCATGTTATTACTTGGAGTATTAACTATTGGATCACAAACTTTACGCATTTCTAAAACCAATCCTGCTGATACGTTGAGAATGGAATAAAACTTTGGCTTTCTGTACTTATTGAAAGGAGCAGGTCCAAATGAATCTGCTCTTTTTTTATGTATTCAATAATTCGACCTTGATTTTCTCCCCAGGTGTTATATTTCTAAAGTCAGTCAAATCGCCATGGATCTTACCACATAAATTTACGGAACTATATCCCCTGGGCTTCTCAGTAGTGCTAGCAGGAGTCGGCCCAAAAAACATGCAAAAAGCTTTACTTGGAGGCCAGTAGGCAATGGTGCCGATTTCTACTTCTTCTTTGGCATCTTCTTCCAATTCAGCAGTAAATGATACTGGAAAATATATTTCGTCACCCCAAAAATTAGCATCCCCGTTTAGAGGCATAGCATCCATCATCAGCTCGACCGTTTTAGTGTCAAACAATTCTGCCTGAAATGTAATTCTGCCACAGGTAATTAAGACCCTTTTCATATGAATAAGAAAATTTGGTCGATATTAAAGCCATAAGCCAAAAATTCAAAAGTAAAAATGCTCATTACCCCACATGAGGCATTCAGAATGGTATTAAAGATATTTTATCCAAAAAAACATAGAATGTGGAGCTTCGGTAAAACCTTGGGTTTTGTACAGATCGCGTGCATTTAAGTTATCTTTGCGCACTTCAAGGGTTATTTTACCACAATTGTTCTTGATGGCGATCTCGTCGAGTGCTTCGATTAGTTTTTTGGCCACTCCATGAGAACGGTACGACTCATCAACATAGATGTCATGAATATTGATAAGTGGTTTGGCTAGAAAGGTTGAGTATGCATAGAAACACGTACAAATACCAACATATTTTTCATCAACTTTTGCAAAGAGTATAAGAGCCGATGGGTGTGATTTCATTTCACGGATCAAATCTACTTTTTGCTGTTCAGTCCATGGCTTAGCCTGACCCATGGGATCTGCCATATAGGCGGCAGTCAACGTTAAAAAATGCTCAGCATGTTCGGTAATACTGAGGTCTCCTTCGATAATTTGAATGTTTTTAGTTGTACTCATTTCTCATTTAAAAAATTAATATTTCACGATCCCGACTAAGAATTCTTCAATTTGTATTTTTTGATATTGATATTATAATTTGCAATTCGCAATTCCATTTGCCGCTCCGTGATACCCAAATTGTCTGCAGCCATCCCGATATCTCCTTTCGTGAGTTTCAAATTATCCTGTATCAATTCCCGCTCTACTTTTGCCAAAACAGATTGAAGTGGCCCTCTTTCCGGTGCACCAGACGATTCAGGCGTTTGAAGAGTTGGAGGTAAATGAAATCCATAAATGACACCCGAATTACTCAAAATGCAAGCTCTTTCCAAACAATTCTCCAATTCTCTTACATTGCCGGGCCAATGGTAACTCATAATCATGTCTATAGCTGATGTACTTATTCGTTTTACATTCAGACCATGGTCTTCATTGAATTTTACTATAAAATGATCGATAAGTTGTGGAATATCACTTTTTCGCTCTCTTAACGGAGGAATATGAATTGGAAAAACATTGAAAAGGTAATAAAGCTGCTTCAGTATCTTTCCTTCCTCAAAAAGTCTGTCAAGGTTCCGGTTTGTTGCAGCAATCAGCCGGATATCTACATCAATTTTTTCTTTCCCGCCTACCCGTTGCAGCTGTTTTTCCTGAATCAATTGAAATAGTTTATTCTGTAAATTGAGTGAAACATCGGAAAGGTCAGTTATAAAAACACTGCCTTCATGCGTTCGCTCAAAGATACCTTTTGTGATGATTATTCGACCATCTCCATCCTGAACTTCCTGGCCAAATAGCTCCACTTCCATGATCGACTCAGTTAGCCCTGAAAGATTGAGCTCATCCAGTTTTTTACTCGCCCTTTGGCTGTTGAAATGAATGGATTTTGCAACCAATTCTTTGCCAACACCACTTTCACCATTGATCAAAACATTGGCAGCAGTTGGTGCTACCTTGGAGATGAGGTTATACACGACCTGCATAGCCTGACCGTTGCCAATCATTGTCGCAGGATTAAATTTCATTTTAAGCTCCGACTGCAGGCGTTTGTTTTCTTCCTGGAGCCGTCGCACTTCTTCAATCTCGTCTTGCCTGGCTTTAAGCGCCTGGGCAATCATACTCCCTATAATAGTGATCAGACGGATATCGTCTTCAAAAGATAAGTTATTGTTGAAGACCCTATCGACACTTAAGGTACCGATAACTTCTTTCTCATGCTTTATAGGAACACATAAAAAGGACACGTCTTCTTTATTGATTCTGTCCCGAGCTTGTGTTTTATCCATAAATTGAGGCTCATCTGAAATTCGTGGGATATAAACTGACATCCCTGATTTAACCACTTTCCCAATAATGCCTTCTCCTACTTTATATTTTCCTCTGGCTTTTTCTTCTTTTGATAAACCATATGCCTCTTCGATATTAATTTCAGAAGAACCTTTGGTGAGCAGGGTGATTGTACCCCTTTCCATGCCAATGTATTTGGCCATCATCTCCAATATCTGATACAATACGTCCTTAATATTCTTACTCTTATTGAGCGAAATGCTAATGTCAAATAGAAGAGTAAGTTCTTTAAGTTCGTTTCTTGAATCCATGAGATAAGTACTAAGCCTACATTTTTATCGCATTTTTTCTTGATTCATCAAATAATTTCAATTAATTCAACAACAATAAAGATCGTTATCTGTTTCGAAATATTCAATAAAAACAAATATTACTATGATGGAGTATGCAAATCTAACCAATTTGATGTAAAAATTAAAATCTGAGAAATAATAATATTAAACACCTAAAAGGCTTCGTTGAAACTGATATAAAATGCTGAAGTGTCGTTGCCTATACCATAATCCACGCGCGCATTCATTCTTTTTTGAACCTCAAATCTGAATCCAATTCCACCATTTGGCAGCCAGTTGGTCATTTCAGTAAAATTATTGGCAACGGTACCTGTAGCCAGCCATGTTGTAAAACCAAACCTGGACATCATTTCTCCATTTTTGTTGGGGTTTTTACGCATGAACATATGTCGGTATTCCATGATTCCAAACAACATATCCTTATCCCGATACCTTCCCCAGAAATACCCTCTAAGATCAAATGGGGAACCCAACTGCGACATCTCCGTCCAGGGTACTCCATCGTTGGCAATTCGTGTCTTTACCTGCCAGGCTAAAGTACGGCCGGGACGCTTGATTTGCTCATATTGCCGATAGTCCAGCACTAAAATCTGATATGTAGGTTTAGTAAAAGCCTTTGAACTATAAAAATTTGAACTTACTTCTACGAATAAACCATCATAGGCATTTATCGTAAGATCACGCGAATCATACTGAAATAACAATCCAATGGACATATTTTTGATAAAACGACCAAACTGATTGACATAGAGATCTTGCTCCATGGTAGAATTAAGCGATGTAGCATCCGTTTGATTATAATCAAATAACAATCCTCCAAAAAGATTCTTCCTAAACTGATGGGAATATTTCAAATATACCTGCCACCAGGTTCTTCTATAGTTTGTTGTGGAATCAGGTTTTGAAGGTTCTTTTGCTGCACTAAATCCTACGCCCCAATAGTTATCGGGCATATTCTTCATCCAAATATCCCCAACCACTCTATTTTTATCATTTTTAAAAAACAGAGATGGGCGAATATTTAAATTTGCTGATCCGTTGGTGCTGTAGCCAAAGGAAAATGGGACTGAAGAAGGTTGAACAAATTTATTCGTGCGATCTAGTTTAAAAGAAATCAATCCTCCTCCCACCAGCATTACACCAACTTCCGGCGAAACAGAAGGAGCTAAAAAAGGAGTGAATCGGATTTTTTTCAAATCCACCTCTCCGACAACAGATGAGTCCTTTTTATGAATAATTGGCATGTTTTCCAACTCATTTTGGCCCTTGGAAACCCTGGAAAACAATAAGAACAGAAGCACAAATACAGCAAATTTTTTCATTGATCTTTGAAAAACCGCAATATACAGTTTTTGTTTTTTCTAAACGATCAAAGAAAAAGTACTATTCCATTTTGAATTCAAATTCCTGACCTGCCTGAAGCAATGTCATTTTTTGTTCTTGTGGGAAAAACATTAGCTTGAGCATAGCCTGGTCAAATTTAAATTTATGCTCTTCATAAGCTTCAAGCTGAAAAGAAGGTTGACCAGTTGCCTGACAGACTAGAATATTGCTTTGCTTGGTTATCGTAATTTTCA
>JAHEMV010000006.1 GCA_024643455.1 Cytophagales bacterium | reverse complement strand
AGTTTGTGGCTTATGACAATAACTATCAGGTTATTTTATGTCAATCGAATGAGCGATATAGTCAGGAAATGATGAACATAAAAACACTTGAACAAAGTCAGGTGGATGGTATATTAATGTCTTATTCTAAAGAGACTCGTGATTTTTCCCATATTGAATCATTAAATAATAAAGGAGTGCCAGTTGTGTTTTACGACAGATCCTCTTTTAATCTTGCCATTGACAGTGTAATTGTTGATGATTTTGGTGGTGCATACGAAGCAACCAAGCATTTGATTAGTATTGGGTGCAAACGTATTGTTCACTTTAACGGGCCACTACACCTTGAAATACATGCAGCAAGATTAAATGGATATCTGGAGGCGTTAAAAGAGCATGGAATTCCTATTGATAAAGCGTTAATTATTGAGGCAGATAGCTTTAAGGGAGGTTATAAAGCAACGCTGAAACTCATTGAAGATTCCATGGATTTCGACGGTATTTTTTCAGTGAATGACCTCACAGCAGTTGGAGCTATGAAAGCGATAAAATCAAAAGGATTGAATATCCCTAATGATATAGCCTTAGTTGGATTCGGTGATGATTCGACCTTATCCGAAATGGTAGATCCTTCATTGACTAGTATTATTCAGCCAGGTTATGAAATGGGTAAAGAAGCTACAAAACTTCTTTTAGATAAAATCAATGGAAAAGTATCGGAATCGCCAAGACAAATCAAACTCAATACCAAGTTGAAAATAAGGAAATCAACCAGTCGTTAGACTATCGGGTTTTGTAAAGCGAAAAGCACATCACCTTTTTTGATCATATTATTCTCTGAAATTTGAATATTTCTTTTCAGGATTAAATCATTATATTCTCCCACAAAATCCACAGGCAAGTCAAAAGCTTCTTTTCTATTAAAATTGGTGTTAAATAAAATAATGATTTGTTTTTTGCCTTGTTTTTTTATAAAACCCAACACTTTAGGATTGTTTGTTTTTATCAGCTCGACATCTTTTTTATCAAAAATCCATGACTCTCTTTTTCTGATTGATGCGATTATTTGAATAAATGAAATGATATTAGATTGCGAATCCCAATGCAGAGCATTTTTATAAAATAGTGGCAATTTTTTATTGGCGTAATCATCGATTTGAACTTTATTAAAATTCAAACCTGTATTTACTGGTAGATGTTCATCGAGTTCAAACCCGTTATGAAGAAAAGGAATTGCGTCAGGTAAAACATTGAATAATATCCAGGAAGCTTTTTTCTTTTTGATATTTCCAAAACCGAACCGTGGGGAATTGTGAGTTTCGGAAGTGCCAAAAAAAGGCAAGGGATATTTTGAGTTAAGCGATTGTATTATCTTTCTAAATCCATTGCGTTTCGTTATTTTGTACCAGCAGTCGCCGATTACAGCGTCATAACCATCTTTTTTTGTCTCCATTTTGTTACTGAAATTCTCATCCCAAAATGCAAAGGAAGGATCAAGGCTACGCGCTTTTTTTATGATTTTATTTTTGAGTGAATTCGGCAGGGCATGTCCCATATCGATCATGGCTCCATCTATTCCAAAGTTTTCCTGGTAATAGGGGATGATTTCTGTTATTATATTCCAGAGTGAATCATTGATGTATTCTTTTTTAGCTAGCTCAGGATCATAATAGCGAATAGTATTGTAAGCTATGTAATTGAAATTGTTCGCTTTTGTATAATCATAATTGTATAGTCTTAAATACGTGACATCGGACCAGGGTGGTTGTAGATCATTTGGAGGCCAATCTGCAAAAGCGCTGGCAATTTTTAGTTTTTTGTAATCGGTGCCAGTCGTTGGAATTTCAAATTGTGTGCGATATAAATGATCAGGGGCTATAAATTTCCCCTTTCCTTTAGGCACTTTTAATATATGCTCCAGTTCTTTTTTAGTAAATTTGGGAGGTCCATATTTTTGTTGGTCTTTGATCCAGTAAAACCATTCCGGATGTTCTTTTGTCCAATCTGCATCGATGGAAGCCGTCCTGAATATAAACTCCTGAACAATACGAATTCCAAGAAAATGAGCTGCCTCAATTAATCCTTTATATTGGTCCTCGACCGAAAGCGTTACAATCGGATCACCGATATTCGGATCGATCCGAAAAGGATTTTTAATGGCATATGGGGATCCCATATCTCCTTTTCTTCCATCAATGCCTATTTCAGTAATGGGTAATAAATGGATAGTATTTACACCAAGGCTTTTCAGATAGGGGAGAAGCGCAATTGTTTTTAATAACGTTCCGGTTTCCCGGATTCCCTGCTTATTCAGTGTTATATCTTCGATATGATTACCAATGACTCCATCCTGATCGTGATCAAAAGCAGAAAAAAAACGAACGAATAAATTATACACAATTGCCTTTTTGGTCCAGTTTTTATTGCTGGTTTTCCCCTGATTTCGTGTATGGAGTATTTCATTTATTTTTTCAGCTAGAAAAGAAGCGTATTCGACTTCTATAAATCCAGTGTCTTTATGATTGAACCAAAGACAAGGTACATATACCTTATATGAATCTTTTTTAGTAGAGAGCTCTTGGAGAATCTTTTCCAGGTGAATTGGCATATGCACTTATATTTTGTTTAATTTTTCAAAATAAACTGAATTTCTATAATGATTTTGCATTTTTGCTTAAATTAAAATCATTAATGCAATAATCTCAAAACTGTAGCAATTATGGAAAAATATATGGGGATCGACATGGGCGGAACGAATGTTAAAATTGGAATTGTAGATCGACAAGGGGGCATGGAGTCCAAGATAAAATATGCAACGGCCGATTTGAAAGACAGTGATAATTTTGTTCGCGGTTACCTCAATATTTTAGAGCAGGAATTCGAAAAACATCCCAGCGTAAAAGAAATCGGAATGGGGATTCCCGGGATGATTTCTGCAGATCGGTCTACTTGCCTGGAAATTGCTGCTATACCCATGCTTGATGGTGTAGAACTCAAAAAACATTTATTGGAACGATTTCCTGAAAAAGAATTTTATTTGGAAAATGATGCCAATGTAGCGGCACTTGGGGAATATTATTTTTCCGGATCTAAAATTCCAGAAAATTATTTGTTTGTCACCATGGGGACGGGTATTGGAAGTGCGGCAATTATCAATAAAAAGATATTTATCGGTGGTGATGGAAACGGCATGGAATTGGGGCATATTTTATCAAAGAATGGCAGAGAGCTGGAGGAAAATATTGGCAAAAAGGGGATCATGAAGCGCGCTGAAAAGTTAGCCAGCAATAAGAAGACTACACTTCGACAGTATAAAGTGTATGATCCAAAAATCATAGTAAAGGAAGCATTGAATGGCGATAAAGTTTCTATAAAAATTTTTAGAGAAGTTGGCGAGTTATTAGGCGAGGGATTGGTTGCTACGATTAGACTTCTCGATATAAAAACGATACTTATAGGAGGAGGATTGGCTGCAGGATTTGACCTGATTGTCGATAAGCTCCAGGAGACCCTGGAATTTAATTTAACTCCATATTATACACGGGATTTATATATCAAACCAGCAGAATTGGGAAATAATGCAGGCATAATCGGTGCGGCATCATTGTGCTTTAAATAACGCTACAGAGGTTTGATAGTAAATTCATTTGCTATGCCTACTGCGGAAAAACGAACAAACAAGGCTAGCGGATTATCTTTAGGGTTGTCACACTTAGGCCCGGGTTCAATGAAATAAATGTAATACCGCTGACTGCGGTTGAAAAGCTCCTGAGCATCAGGATTGCCCAGATAAGATTCGATCTCATCTGTTTTTAATCCTCGCATGTCATATTTCAAAAGAAGCATCTGATTTTTTAGAGTTTGTCTATCTCCGGCACAACCATTTTTATCCTCAATCCACAATTCGGAATTAAATTTTTGAAGCCGCGATGTTTTTTTCTTTTTCCTGTTACAGGCAGAGAAAGTAAAAACAAAAAATAATGCTAAAACAATAAAAACTCTTAAAGTCGACTGATAAGCCATGTTAAAGTTTTATTTAAAAACAATACGAATAAAAAAATATTTAATCATCATTCAATACAATTTTATAATTTAATTTTGAACAAAAAAATGTATCGATGAGTGAGATAAGTGTACGAGTAGCCAATTTTCTGAAAGTGTTTTCCATGCTTATGGTCATTGGGAGCTTGCTTTATATGTATGGTTATGCAACCGATAAAGTGGATTCTGTATTTTCCGATTCGGATTGGTTTACTGACATTTCCAGAGCATATTTTTTTTATGTAGGTCTTGGATTATTTGTGCTTTTTAATGTGGTCATGCACATTGTGATTTATATATACAAAAATACAAATGCAGTCGACGCTAATTCTATTTTGTTCAGAAGTAAAAAACAAAAAGGAGACATTCTTGTTTGGCTAACTTTTTTGCTGGCTGGTATAAATACCTTTCTTACGACAATCATTGTTTTTATAGCTTTTGCAAAAATCAATGAAATTTCAGGTCAGTCTTCATTGATGTACATCCCTTTGGCGGGATTTATTATATTATTTGGGATTTTTATTGGTTTGGTAAGTGCTGTATTTCGCAAGTAGCTATTTACTAAAAGTTTTAGAGGATTTTTATAAAAATAGTTTAGATTTTATTCGCTAAACATTCATTTTAATTGAAGTGAATTAAAAATCTAAGAATCAGATTTTTATGGCTATTTAGGCTTAATTAAGTACTGTTTTTGACAATGAAAAAGATTTTGCAAAGCGGTTTTACCTTACCATATTAGCTTTTTGAAATTAAAAAGGTAAAATAAAAACCAGCAGGAACCACAAAACCAAAACTAAAAATATTGACAAAGAAATGGCGGAGCAGCAAGTAGCATATACCGAAGATAATATCAAATCGCTTGACTGGAAAGAACATATTCGGTTAAGGCCGGGAATGTATATTGGAAAGTTAGGAGATGGATCGGCAGCTGATGATGGTATATATGTATTGGTAAAGGAAGTTATCGACAACTGTATCGATGAATATGTGATGGGCCACGGAAAGAATATTGACATTAAAGTGACCGAACATCGTGTTGAGATCAGGGATTATGGCAGAGGAATTCCATTGGGGAAAGTGGTTGATTGTGTATCGAAAATAAACACGGGGGGAAAGTACGACTCACAGGCGTTTCAAAAATCTGTTGGATTAAATGGCGTGGGTACCAAGGCAGTAAATGCGTTGTCCAATTATTTTAAAGTGCAATCTTTCCGCGACAAACAAACAAAGGTTGCTGAGTTTCAACAAGGTGAGTTGACAAAAGAAACTAAAGTAATTGATTCGTCAGGCCGAAACGGGACTTTAGTGGTTTTTGAACCTGATGGAGAAATGTTCAAGAATTTCCATTTTATTCCGGAATACCTTGAGGAAATGATTTGGAATTATGTCTTTCTAAATGCCGGATTAACCATCACGTTCAACGATAAAAAATTTTATTCAGAACGTGGCTTGCTTGATTTGCTGAGCAAGAAAACAGACGAAGAAAGCCTTCGATATCCCATTATCCATCTCAAAGGAAATGATATTGAAGTATCCTTGACGCATAATAACCAGTATGGTGAAGAATATTATTCTTTTGTCAATGGACAATATACAACACAGGGAGGCACACACCTTGCAGCATTCAGAGAAGCTTATGTAAAAACCATTAGGGAATTTTACAATAAGAATTTCGAGGCTACGGATATTCGTGGCAGTGTTGTGGCGGCTATCTCGGTACGAGTGATGGAACCGGTTTTTGAATCACAGACTAAAACAAAACTTGGATCACAAGTCATCGGGCCAGAAGGGCCTACCATGCGCACTTTTATCAATGATTTCCTCAAAAAAGAGCTGGATGATTATTTGCATAAACATAGTGAAGTTGCAGATGGCCTTCTCAAGAGGATTCTTCAGTCAGAACGAGAGCGGAAGGATATTGCGGGGATAAAAAAACTAGCCAATGATCGTGCAAAAAAAGCAAATTTGCATAATAAGAAATTGCGGGATTGCCGGATTCATTATGATGAAAACCAAAGTGAACGAAGCGAAGAGACAGTAATTTTCATTACTGAGGGAGATTCTGCAAGTGGATCAATTACAAAGTCCAGAGATGTTCAGACCCAGGCAGTTTTTAGTTTGCGCGGTAAGCCTTTAAATTCTTTTGGATTGACAAAGAAGATCGTTTATGAAAACGAAGAGTTTAATCTCCTACAACACGCACTGAATATTGAAGATGGGCTTGATGGATTGCGTTATCGTAAAATTATCATTGCTACAGATGCCGATGTAGATGGTATGCATATCAGATTACTTCTTTTAACCTTTTTTTTACAGTTTTTTCCGGATCTCGTTCGGCATGGTCATTTGTTTATTTTGGAGACGCCCTTGTTTAGGGTACGTAACAAAAAAGAAACGATTTATTGCTATAGTGAAGAAGAAAAGCAAAATGCCGTTGAAAAGTTGGGGTCTAAGCCTGAAATAACGCGTTTTAAAGGATTGGGTGAAATTTCCCCAGATGAATTTGGGGCGTTTATTGGAGAAAGCATAAAACTGGAACCAATAATTTTGAGTAAAGAAACCAGCATTCAATCTTTGCTTAATTTTTATATGGGGAAAAACACACCTCAACGTCAAGGATTTATTATTGATAACCTTAGAATAGAAAAGGATTTGATAAAAGAACAACAAAAGGTAGCATTTGTAGAAGAAACTGAAGTAGCAGAAGGGTAACAATGGACAATGAAAAAATAGAAGACGGCAAACAGTTTATGGAGCGAAACGATCAACTTCATGAAATTGTGCATGTCACTGGAATGTACAAAAGTTGGTTTTTGGATTATGCTTCTTATGTTATATTGGAGCGAGCAGTGCCGGCTATTCAGGATGGATTGAAGCCTGTTCAGCGTAGGATTCTCCATGCCATGAAAGAATTGGATGATGGACGATATAATAAAGTTGCGAATATCATCGGGTCAACTATGCAGTTCCATCCTCATGGTGACGCCTCGATCGGAGACGCAATTATAGGACTTGGTCAGAAAGAATTGCTGATTGACCAGCAAGGAAACTGGGGAGATATCCGCACTGGAGACAGCGCAGCAGCACCCCGATATATCGAAGCCAGGCTTTCAAAATTTGCACTGGAAGTATTGTATAATCCACAGACAACAGAGTGGCAGCTTTCCTATGACGGGAGAAAAAAAGAACCCGTTACGCTACCTGTAAAATTCCCACTTTTATTGGCGCAAGGTGTTGAGGGGATTGCAGTTGGTCTTTCTACAAAAGTTTTACCCCATAATTTTTGCGAGTTACTTCATGGGTCTATCGACATTCTAAAAGGGAAAAAAGTAAATATACTACCGGACTTTCCTACTGGTGGCTATGCTGATTTTTCAGATTATAATGAAGGCCTTCGAGGAGGGAGAATTAAAGTAAGGGCAAAAATTGAAGAACTTGATAAAAAAACACTGATTATAAAAGATATCCCTTTTGGTACCACCACGCCTAACCTGATCGAATCGATCGTCAAAGCCAATGACAAGGGTAAAATAAAAATCAAAAAGGTTGTCGACAATACTGCTAAGGATGTGGAAATATTGGTCAGTTTAGCGCCAAATCAATCTCCTGATATTACTATTGATGCTCTATATGCTTTTACAGATTGCGAAGTCTCTATAGCCCCAAATAGCTGTGTGATTTTTGAAGACAAACCAGTGTTTCTAAGTGTCAATGAAATGCTTAAAATATCCACTAACCAAACAGTGGATTTGCTTAGAAGAGAACTGGAAATAAAAAAGGGTGAATTGTTGGAAAGGATACTATTTTCGTCATTAGAGAAGATCTTTATTGAAAATAGGATTTATCGGGATATTGAAGAATGTGAAACCTGGGAGGCTGTTATTGATACAATTGATCAAGGATTGGAGCCTTTTAAATCTCAGTTTTACAGGGAAATTACTACAGATGATATTGTACGGCTTACAGAAATAAAAATCAAACGAATCTCAAAATTTGATGCATTCAAAGCAGATGAGTTATTAAAGAGATTGAAAGAAGAATTGGATCAGATTGAGTATCATCTTGCCCATCTCACTGATTTTGCTATTAATTATTTCAAAAACCTGTTGGAAAAATATGGGAAAGGGAAAGAACGTAAAACGGAAATACGGGCTTTTGATACAATAGCTGCTACAGTTGTCGCTGCGAACAATGCCAAACTTTATATCAATCGGGAGGATGGTTTTATTGGTTATGGGTTGAAAAAGGATGAATACATCTCTGATTGTTCTGATCTGGACGAAATCATTGTATTTCGTCGCGATGGAAAAATGGTGGTCACTAAGATTGCCGAAAAAGTCTTTGTTGGAAAAAATATCGAATATGCCAGTGTTTTCAATAAAAATGATGAACGCATGGTATACAATATGGTTTATCTCGATGGTAAGACTGGCAGATCCATGGTCAAACGATTCAGTGTAAAAGGCATTACCCGGGACAAGGAGTACGATCTTACAAAAGGTGAAAAAGGGAGTCATTTGATGTATTTTACTGCCAATCCAAATGGCGAAGCTGAAGTCATTCAAATTCATCTTTCCAGCAGATGTAAAGCCAGGATCAAGGTCTTTGATTTTGACTTTTCCACCATAGAAATTAAAGGAAGAAACGCAGGTGGAAATATATTGACCAGGCACCCTGTTCGAAAAATACTTTTAAAATCTGAAGGGAAGTCCACCTTGGGTGGAGTGAATATATTTTATGACGACTCCATAGGAAGACTAAACCGGGATGACCGAGGAAAACCTCTTGGGAATTTCAATGCCGAAGACAGCATTTTGGTGATTTACGATGATGGTTCTTATGAACTTACTTCATTTGAATTGACGAACCGATATGAGTTTGATCATGTTCGCTTGATCGAAAAATTTAATCATAAAGCTGTGATTACCGCTATATATCTTGATGGCGCTTCGAAAAATAATTACATCAAGAAGTTTAACATTGAAACGACAACGTTGAATAAGAAATTCCTTTTTATTGGAGAATCAAAAGGATCAAAACTTGTATTTGTATCAGACAAAGACAACATTACTCTTAGTGTTGAGGTAAAGAAAAAAGGCGCTAAAGAAATCATTGAGTATGTACTGGATGATCTTGTTGCAGTAAAAGGTTGGAAAGCTGTCGGTAATAAATTTGGGAACTACCCCATTTTAAAAATAAAAGAATTATCTTCTGAAGAGCCGGAAACGGATGAAGTGATTCCTCAGGAAGAAAATGATGAGTATGAAACAGAGGTAATAACCACTGCAAAAAAGGAAAAAATCACTAAGGCCCCAATTGAAAAAAAGGTTGAAAAACCAGTTGATCAACCAAAAGAACAGGAGAGCAGCGTAGAAGAGAAAAAAGATAAAGAGGCTGAGCGTAAAATCCATGATGAAGGATTCCATACGGGCGACACAATCGAGATGAAGATCGATTTGGAAAAGTTAAAAAAGAAGAAAGATCAGCTTGGTCTTTTTGACGATTAAATGATGAAATTTATTAAAAATCCGTGATTTGACTTAATTTTAATCTTTTGATCACTGTGTGGTAAACCATTTTAAAAATGAAGCTTTCCGTTTACGTCATTTTTATGTTATCATCAATTTTGTTTTTTGGATGTACTCCAAAAAATGGAGTTGATGAAACCGTATTTATTAGTGACCAAAATAAAGCTTCCGATGAAGTTTACGTTAATTTTTTGACAGAACAAATAGATAATTATCCATCCGGAGAGGATAAATACATAAAACTAGCCGAAATCTACAGACGTAAACATAAATTAGATGAGGCAGTTGAGTTATTGAAAAAAGGGGAATTAGAAAATTCAGGAAACATCAATTTGTTAATAGAATTGGCGTCACTGTATTTAGAAAACGGGAATATTCATGACCTGTCTAAAACGCTGAATGATATCCGGAAGATCGACCCCGATAATGTGTATTTTTTGAAGTTGTCAGCTGGTTATTCTTTACTGCTAAAAGACTATACCAATGCCATTTTTTTTGCCAACAGAGCCATGCTTGCAAATCCTTTTGATGACGAAATATTTTATTTACGTGGCAGTGCCTTTTTAATCAATCTGGATAGTATCAGTGCTTTGAATAGCTTTGAAGAAGCATATAATCTTATGGAGTCATACAAGAATTTTTCAAAAATATTTAATCTTTCCATTGCACTAAGGAATGATATATTAGCAAAAAAATATTTGAATCAATTTGATTCCAAAACCACCTCGCCTCAGTTGTGCTATGAAAAAGGGGTTTATCTCCATGAAATAGGAGAACGAGATACGGCTAAAATTGTGCTCAAAGAATGTTTTGCAAAAAATGGAAAGGATCCGAGGGTATACCTGGAATTGTCTAAAATCTATTATGAAGAAAATGCGATTGACTCTGCCCGGTATGCTGTCAATCAATTTCTTGACTTAAAACCTGATGATGTAGTAGGTTATGTTTTAAAGGCCAGAATCATGGAAAAACTAAACAATTTTTCTGATGCAAAAGAACTCTATCTTTCTGCTTTGGAAATAGATAGTACATACACATTAGCCTCTTCCGGATTGGAAAATCTTGAAAGAAAAGTTGCATATTTGCAACTTATTAAACGAAAAGAGAATGTTCAGCGGCAGGTCGAATTTTTAAAGCCACTGAACTCTAAGGTGATAAATTGATTGTTTATGAGTGAGCAGAAAGTGAACATTACGCTACCAGATGGTACTGTCAAAGAATACAAAAAAGGCATTTCAAGTTATGAAATAGCAATAAGTATTAGTGAGGGGCTGGCCAGGAATGTGTTAGCAGCCAAAGTTAATGGAGAAGTCTGGGATGCTTCCAGGCCAATTCAAAACGATTCAAACGTACAATTGCTCACATGGAATGATGATCAGGGTAAAAGTACATTTTGGCATTCGTCAGCCCACTTAATGGCCGAAGCTTTAGAAGCGCTGTATCCCGGAATAAAATTTGGTATTGGTCCTCCAGTTGAGACTGGTTTTTATTATGATGTTGATTTTGGCAGCCAGGTATTCAATGCGGAAGATTTGGAGAAAGTTGAGCAAAAAATGCTGGAGTTATCAAGGCAAAAAAACGCATTTATCCGAGAGGAAGTTTCAAAAGCAGATGCCATTTCATATTTTGAAAAAAAAGGAGATGAATACAAACTGGAATTATTAGCGGACTTAGAGGATGGTTCCATTTCATTTTATAAGCAGGGGAATTTCACAGATTTATGTAAAGGACCTCATATCCCGGATACCGGATTTATTAAAGCTGCCAAGTTAATGAATATCGCGGGAGCTTATTGGCGTGGCGACGAAACGCGAAAGCAATTAACTCGTCTCTATGGCGTCACCTTTCCAAAGAAAAAGGAACTGGATGAATATCTGACTTTATTAGAAGAGGCTAAGAAACGGGATCATAGAAAATTGGGAAAAGAACTTGAGCTTTTTACTTTTTCTGAAAAAGTGGGCCAAGGGTTGCCTTTATGGCTGCCAAGAGGGACAGAGCTTCGGGAAAAACTAACCAATTTCTTGAAGAAAGCGCAGCAGAAAGCAGGCTACGTTTCTGTGATGACACCACATATTGGTAGCAAAAGTTTATACGTGACATCGGGTCATTATGAAAAATATGGTGAAGATTCATTTAAACCAATCCGAACGCCAAATGAAAACGAGGAATTTTTATTAAAACCCATGAATTGCCCTCACCATTGTGAGATTTATAAATTCAAACCACGATCATACAAAGATCTTCCTTTGCGTTTGGCTGAGTTTGGGACTGTATATCGATATGAGCAAAGTGGTGAATTACATGGATTGACACGCGTCAGAGGATTTACCCAGGATGATGCGCATATTTTTTGCAGGCCAGATCAGGTAAAAGAAGAGTTTAAAAAGGTTATTGATTTGGTTTTATATGTTTTTGAATCATTGGGATTTGATGATTTTATAACGCAAATTTCCTTACGCGATCCGGAAAACAAACAAAAATATATTGGTGACGATGAAGCTTGGGACAAGGCTGAAACTGCCATAATTGAGGCGACCAGGGAAAAAGGCCTAAAAACCAAAACAGAGCTTGGTGAGGCCGCTTTTTATGGGCCAAAGCTTGACTTCATGGTCAAAGATGCATTGAAGCGAAGCTGGCAATTAGGAACTATCCAGGTAGATTACAATCTACCCAAACGTTTCGACTTGGAATATGTAGGATCTGATAATCAAAAGCATAGACCTGTAATGATACATAGGGCACCTTTTGGTAGCATGGAACGTTTTGTGGCTATTTTGTTGGAAAACACAGAAGGGAAGTTCCCATTGTGGTTGAGTCCGGTACAATACATAATTTTACCTATTTCCGAGAAGTATGCAGAATATGCAAATAAGGTAAATGAGGAATTGATGGTTAAAGATTTTACGGGAAATGTTGATCATAGAGATGAGAAAATAGGACGAAAAATCCGTGATGCTGAATTGAGTAAAATTCCATATATGTTTATTGTTGGAGAAAAGGAATCCGAATCTGGTTCAGTATCTATCAGAAAGCAAGGAGAAGGTGATTTGGGCACTTTCGAACTGAAGGATCTTTTTGCCTATATGCAAAATGAGCTTGAGAAAAGTTTAAAATCAGTTCGATAATAATAGTAACTATTTTAGCGCATATATTTTAAATCCAAATATTTATGATGATATTTGCAGCTTTGTTTTTGAACATAAAAAAAGGAGGTAAAAATTAGTAAACAGAGACCCTTTAATAGGAATCGAAACTTTAGGGGAAGAGAAGAAGAGCCATACAAAGTAAACGATCGTATCACTGCTGCTCATGTACGCGTAGTTGGCGAAAACGTAGAAATTGGAGTTTACGATATACGTAAGGCAATTAAATTAGCAGAAGAGCAAGAACTTGATTTGGTGGAAATTTCACCAAAAGCAGATCCGCCAGTTTGTAAAATAGTTGATTATTCAAAATTTAAATACGAACAAAAGAAAAAGCAAAAAGAGATCAAGGCTAAAGCTCAGAAGACAGTCCTTAAAGAAATTCGTTTTGGTCCTAACACAGATGACCATGATTTTAATTTTAAATTGAAACATGCGATTAATTTTTTAAAGGAAGGAGCAAAAGTTAAAGCATATGTCCATTTTGTCGGAAGGACAATTATTTTTAAGGAAAGAGGAGAGATCCTGTTACTAAAATTTGCACAACAGTTAGAAGATTTTGGAAAAGTGGAGCAATTGCCAAAGTTAGAAGGGAAAAGAATGGCGATATTCATTTCGCCAAAAGTAATAAAGAAATAATTTTTATTAAAAATAGATTAAAATGCCAAAAGTAAAAACAAAATCTGGAGCCAAGAAAAGGTTTAAATTGACAGGATCCGGCAAGATAAAGAGAAAGCATGCTTATCACAGCCATATCCTGACAAAAAAAGAAACCAAGCAAAAGAGGAATCTTACTCATGATACATTAGTACATGAGAGCGACATGCCTCGCGTTAAGAAAATGCTCAACATTTAAGTTAAATAAATTTCAGGCCAGAGTTGATGGTTAAAAGATTCGAAAGAACACCTCAATTCAAAAAAACGATTAAGAAATGCCAAGATCAGTAAATTCAGTAGCTTCAAGAGCTAGAAGGAAAAAAGTCTTAAAATCCGCAAAAGGGTATTGGGGACGTAGAAAAAATGTATTGACTGTAGCTAAAAATGCCGTTGATAAAGCAATGGGCTATGCTTACAGGGATAGAAAAGTTAAGAAAAGAGAATTTAGAGCACTCTGGATTCAACGTATAAACGCCGGAGCAAGAGAATACGGAATGTCTTACGCTGTGTTGATGGGCAAACTAAAGGATGCTAAAATTGATCTAAACAGAAAGGTACTTGCTGATCTGGCAATGAATCATCCTGAAGCATTCAAAGAGATTATGAATAAAATAAAATAAAATAAAAAATAAATTGTATGGAAAAAGCCTCGTTTTTACGAGGCTTTTTTATTTGAGCAAATTGAATATCGAAAAAGATGTACTAAAAACTTTCAAAAAGATGTAAAATCATCTATAAATTCAATTCAGCAAAAATTCTTAAAACTCACCAAAGCTAAAATTTTTAGCACCACGATAACTACCATCCAATAGACCTGAGTGTATGGCATTTTTGTGGATTCTTAATGCTATTTTTTTTGTCTTTAATATCGTTTTATAAAATTAGTGAGCGAAGTTATACGCAAGTAAGGTTAACGGTTTTCGTGACCCTTAAAATTTACCTTACAACTGTTACTTTAGAGGTATGATAATTATTAAAAACTGTCTCAAATTTTTGGGCGTTTTTAACTAATTATTTTTCATAGGTTGTGGTTTAATGTTTAGTGGAAAGTCGCGCACGCGGCTTTTCGCATTTTAGGTCAAAAATCATTTGAATACAAGGTTTTAGTTTTGTCGGAATTACTTAGTAGGCTAATCCGATTTATTAAACTAGTTCAAATTCATTTACTTCTCGCAACTGTCATTATTTAATGAAAGTACTAGAAATAAACTAATCAATAAATCTTTTAGGATAAGGCCTTTTAATAAAACTATCTAGGGATTTTTCTCCTTCAAAGCTTATAAATAGTATTGTTTATTTAAAAGTTGACTTATTGGAATTAAAAAAGATCTATTGATTCTTACACGCCTCCTCGAAATATATTTATATCGGTAAGAGGCCATTCTCATAAAAAAATTTGTTTTAAAAAGGAGTTATTAAATCACATGTAAATGATGTTTTAGTCCTTATCATCATCATCATCGTCATCATCATCAGTGTCATCATCAGAATATGAATCCGCATATTTGTCTTTTTCCTCTTCTGCTTCATCAGTGTTCAAATATTCGATATCACTATACTTTTCCTCATATTCTTCTTTAATTTCATCCTTGAGTTCACCTGAACTATCAAAATCATCGTCATCGTCGATTATTTGCATGGCTTCTGAGGCAGTCATTCTAATCAAGTAATACTTTTCATCAGTCTCGAATGGCAATGCCGTTCTTCTCATTCCTTCTTTATCGGTATAGGATACCAGACTATCAGAAAAACCAAATGGATATACCAATTTTATTTGTTCCTGAATATCTGAGTCCAGTTTTTCGTAATCTTTAACTATCCGAGGTTTATTAATCATGTGTATATTTTTTGCAACTACTTTATTAAATTCATTATTAAACTATGAAGTAACTACCTTAAAGTGAAATTAGTATAGCTATTTCTTGTTAGCGCATAAATGTAAAAATTGTTCTTAAAAATGGCAATTTTGTAAGGAAATGATGAAGTTTTTTTTCTTAAAATTTATGATTTCAGCAAAAGCCTTAGAAATTTGATTTAAATACAAGTTTAATTATTTGTTAATCTCAAAAATACCAGAGAAAAATTGTACTACATCCATAGTGATCCTAATTTTATTTCGTATCTGATTTAAAAAAAAACGGATCGGGATAATCTCCTTTGTATCCTTTAAGTTGATATACAAATGCATAATACGCAGTTTTTCCGGATCTTGTTATAGTAATTGTATCAGACGGTATAATTTCTTCAAAATGAATTTTATAATTTTCCATGGGGTCTTTGTACCAGTTACTTGTTGAGATCATATATGCATCTTCCCCTTGTTTTAGTTCACCTCTCATTTTATTTATCCATGCATATTTATGGATATTCGGCAAAGTCCCGAGTAATAAAACTTTTTTGCCAATAGGTCTGGCGACGTAATAATCTATTTCGGTTCCCGGAAAGTATTTCGGACTAATTATAGCTGCATTTGTTGACATTATACCCAATTTTACATCTTTATCAACAATCTCTTTAAATCCCTTGCTAATTTGTTTCCAACCAAACATATCAAGAG
Source organism: Cytophagales bacterium (assembly GCA_024643455.1). Lineage (GTDB taxonomy): Bacteria > Bacteroidota > Bacteroidia > Cytophagales > Cyclobacteriaceae > JAAUQL01. The sequence continues at coordinate 14,445 of JAHEMV010000006.1, read as the reverse complement.
TGAAATCGGTATCACCATATTTTGATACTGGGTGTTGTTTGCCAAAAGTTCCTGGATAATAATTGATCATAATCCAGGCAATAAACAATAAGGAGTATAAGAGGGAAAGGGATCCTTTTATAATTTTTGGAAACAATCGTATTATAGGTTGTAACTTTTTAAGTTCACTTTTTTCAGATAAATAAACTGCTGCAAAAATTATCAACGGTGTAAAAGCCGGACCAGTCCAGTGTGGTAGGGTTTGTCTAAAAAACGAAAAGGAGGTAAATACAATCCAGATTGGGAAACTATTTAATAGGAGTATTCTGGCAGATCCTGATTGTATTTTTAGTTTATTTTTGAAGAATGCTATTAATGAAGATATGATTATAATGTAATTGACAGGATTGTTATAGGCAAATTGTCCAAATAATTCAGTAAAAAGATAATCTGGTCTAAATACTAGGGAATTTGCTACTCTTTCTCCATGGAAGGTGAACGATATCCAATCGTTTTGTAGGTTCCAGATAACGATTGGAGTAATAAAAATTGCAGAAATTATCATTCCTAAATAGAAAGTTGGAATGCTAAGCCATTTCCTATTATAAAGTACAACATATAGTCCTGCGCCAGCCCAGATAAACACTCCGTGATATTTTGATAAAATCGCCAAACCAATGAAAAAACAGGACAGTAAAAATTCAAATTGATTTTTCCGATTTATAGTTTTTTGAGGTAAAGACCTTAGAAGGTATTTAAGACTTAATAACCAAAATAATAATTGTGGCGTGTCGGGAATAATGAAGTTGCCGGCTAAAACAGAACAATATATGGATGCATTTAAAAGAATAGCTGCATAAAGACCAGTTAAGGCATTTTTAATATTTTTCCCAATGGAATAAATAACCAATGTGTTAATTATTGAAAAAACAATTGAGCCAAGACGAATTGCTAATTCATTATCAAAGAATAGATTAAGTGAAAAAAACTGAATGATCAAACCAACCATGGGCGGGTGGTCAAAATGACTCCAGTCTGGATAAAGAGCATAGGTCCAATAGTACACTTCATCTACACTCAACTCTAAGGTGGCAGCAATAATAACTCTGATCAGAGTGCTTACTAAGATGAGCAATAGCAGTGCTTTATTTATATCTCTATCCTGTTCGTTAATCATTGGGCACAAAGATATATCAAGGTTTTAAATGAAAAGAACGAAATAGTTTAAAAGCGTAATTATGACTAAAGATATTTTTAGAATAAAGATTGGCCTTTATAAACAACGGACTCTGATAATGGTTTTATAATTCCTGAAAAAGTAATTCTCTCTCCAAAATCTCCGTTTACCTTTGCGGTGGCCTGCCCAGAAGTAGTGACAGAAATAGTAATTGTAGCAAAGCCAATACCTCTACCCTGAAAACGTAGCGTAACACTTGGACTACTATTTTCTTTACCTTCTTTTATTTCATATTTTGTCACATTCCCGTCAATGGTCACTCCTCCAACGCCATTCCAGCCAATTAATCCATCGAATCCTAATTGCATGGCACCCTCATCTCCATTAATACCAACAAAATTTATGGAGGGGTTTAGTTGATAACTCAGGCCATATCGGTCAAATACAGTATGTGCTTCGATAACCCATTCCTTACTTTCTAATAATGAAATCATTGCCTTTTTCTGCTCGATTTGTAGCTGCTTCTTTTGCTCCTTTTTTTCCTTTTTTGATAAATTTTTATTGTTTTGCCCAAATAATAAAGCAGAACTAAAAAACATTAATCCTATAAAGAAAACTATTAATCTCATTGTCTAGATTAGGTTTTTGTGATTTTTAAAAGTATACTAATTTCAATATTTCAAATTAAAAATTGTTATGAAATGCAGATTATTCTTAGATGATTATTGAAAATGTATTCAAATACATATTGATTAGTATTGAAAAATCTTCGGTTTATTTTTCATTTTTGATAATTTTTAATGCATTCATTTAAATGTATAAAATTAATCCAGCAATTAAATGATCTTTTAACTTTCAAGGGGGTACACTCTGAAAAAGCAAAAAGGCCTCTCCCTTGGTTAGTGAGAGGCCTTTTTAAGGAAATTCTTACTGCTTCTTCCCCAACATTACTATGTCGCTCACAACGATTTCTGTGATATACTTTTTCTCCCCATTTTTATCATCATACGAACGATATGTTATTTTACCTTCAATTGCGAGTTCGCTACCTTTGTGCAGGTATTTTTCAGCTATTTCAGCTGTTTTACCCCATAAAATCAGATTATGCCAGTGTGTCTGTTCGACTTTGTCACCTTTTGCATTGTTGTAACTATCCTTAGTTGCTAGCGATAATCTTGCATTTTTTTTACCTGAGTCAAATAATTTAATTTCAGGATCTGCGCCTAGGTTTCCAATCAGTTGTACTTTGTTTCTTAAATTGTTCATCACGTAATTATTTAAAAGGTTTAAAATTTATTTGATTTTGTATTGATGGATCAAAGTAAAAGGAGGCGAGTCAATTGATTCGTTTTATTTACGCTTACTTACGGGTATCATACGTTTGTAAGCGTTTGTATCCGTTTGCAAACGAATAAATATTAGTTATATTTAATTTATGGAAAATAAATGCCTTGAATGTGGTGATGCTTTTGTAGGCCGAAGTGATAAAAAATTTTGTTCAGATCAATGCAGGACTACCTATTATAATAAGCAAAACGCAGATAGTACAAACTATATGCGAAATGTAAATCGCATACTGAGAAAGAATCGAAAAATTTTAGCTGATCTCAATCCAGGAGGAAAGTCGAAAGTCGGTAAGGCCAAATTACTGGATCTTGGTTATAATTTCAATTATTTCACAAATGTCTATAAAACCAAAACAGGTAAAATATATTATTTCTGTTACGAACAAGGGTATCTTTCTATTGAAGATAATCAATTCGCATTAGTGATAAGAGAAGAGTATGTTACTTAAGCGTTGGATTCCTGAGTATAGTATTGAATAACTTTCATGGCAAACCTACTGGAGACTGTCGCAGGTCCGCCTCCCATTTCCATTCCCACTCCAATTGCTTCAATGATCTCTTCTTTGGAGGCACCAGCATTGAAAGCCTCATGTATATGCCATTCAAGACAAGATTCGCAATTGATATGGATAGAAATGCCAATCGCGATCATTTCTTTATATTTCTTACCAAGTTTTCCAACTGAAAATGCTTGATTTTCCATATCAATAAATGCATTATAGACCTTTGAGGTTCGTTCGTAATAAGCGTGGGCTTTTTTACGATCAGAAATGAGCATTTCTATTTTTTGGATATCAGATTGAGTTAGATCTCCTGCCATTGTTTTAGTTTTGGTTGAATGTTAAATATATAAAAAACCATAGGATATTGGTTCACCCTATGGTTTTTTGATTCTTACTTTTAATTCTTTAGTCTGTCAGGAATCTCCTTGAGTTTATAAACTTGCCAGAAAAATGCGTCAGCTGCATGTTGATCTGCTGGAAAGTTTTGCATGGATTTAATTTTACCATTTTCTATAGTATATAATAGAACCCAATTCATATTGAGTTTGATTCCACCAACTTCGGCCCAACCTCTATGACAATCAATTACATAGTTTTCATTTCCTTCTAAAATTGTTACCTCTGCCTTGAAATTAGCCTTTTGTAGTTGCTTATAATAAGCGATCACTTCTTCTACACCTTTTTTTGTTCCGGCTAGAGGATGATGACCTGGTACAATCCACTCGATATCGGGAGCAAAAATTTCACGGAGTCCAACGATATCATTTTTTCCGTAATATTTAAAAAATTGCTTTACGATTGCCACATTCTCAAGAGGGATTGAATTTTCTGAATTGTCCATAATAAAAGTGATTAGATATAAAAATGGAACTTAAGTTATGTTTTTTTAATCAATTATAAATGCATTATAATTGATTTTATAAATGTGATGAAAAGGAAATTGCTTTCAGGTTTTATTAAATAGAATTTCTCTTTTGTCTGAAAATCTATATTGAGTAACCTAAATATTGTTTCAGCTTCAGGAGATATTTTTTCAACAAATTGTCATTCGAATTCAAACAAGTATTTATTTGCTCCAGGCAATAATTGAAGAATCGGTGAAATACCCGTACACTTGTCCAACAGACCAACTGTTTGGCAGAGGTTAGATTTGCAACTCAGTTATGTTGTCTTGATCTAATTCATTTATCCAGATTGCTATTATTTTGTTGAAATCGTAAAGGCTTTTTAAGCAGATAATCAAATGCTGCATAGATTTAAGTCTATGCGGCGATTAATTTTGAAAAACTAATAATCCTATATCGAGCAATATACGCTCAAAATTCTTATCCAAGAGTGACCTTTACGTTAACTTCAGTTTTATTATAAACCGGTAAAATTATATTACCAATTGTTGCTTTGCCATCCACTATAATTTCTTTTACACCTTTTGATACACCATCCGGATTGACTACCTCGATATGATAGGTCGTCCCTCTAAACCTTCTTGAAACGCTGAATAGTTTCATGCTTTTTGGAATACATGGATCGATCCTGAGCCCTTCATAGTCAGTTCTGATGCCAAGTATAAATTGAGAAATAGCGTAATAATTCCATGCGGCTGTTCCAGTAAGCCATGAATTTTTAGCTTCACCTGGTTTATATGCATCTTTCCCAGCAATCATCTGTGAATAGACATAGGGTTCGGTACGGTGCAGTTCGCTGATTTCTTCCAGGTAAGCTGGAGCAATTCGCTTATAATAATCAAAAGCCTGATCTCCATTGGACATAATCGTTTCAGCTATCATAATCCATGGATTATTATGACAAAATATTCCTGCGTTTTCTTTATAACCTTCCGGATAGGTGCTTATTTCTCCAAGTTCTACATGATATTTTGTATACGGTGGATTGTTTAGTACAATTCCATATTCACAAGCAAGCCGCTCATTCACGGATTTTAGTGCCTTTTCTGGGTATCCTTTATTTAAGCCGATTTCAGCCATTGAACAAAATCCCTGGGTTTCTATGAATATTTTTGCTTCTGAATTTTCATTAGTACCTATTTTTCTACCAAAATGGTCATAAGCTCTGAGAAACCATTCACCATCCCAACCATGAGCAATTACTGCATTTTCCATAGCTGAAATCTCTGTCAGCGCATTCTTTGCCTCTTCCTTAAGCCCTTTTTTGTCGCATATTTTCACGAATTCTTTTCCATATAGCACAAACATTCCGGCAATGAAAATTGATTCAGCTTTGCCGCCTTCTTTATTTTCCGTTGTTTGGAAAGATTCGTCAGGATTTGTCGAAAAGCAATTGAGGTTTAAACAGTCGTTCCAATCAGCCCGGCCTATCAGTGGTAAATTGTGTACTCCTTTATTATGCACGACATGGTAAAACGAACGCTTTAAATGTTCAAACAAGGATGCTGAATTATGTTCATCGTTATCGAATGGGACATCTTCATCAAGGATTGACCAATCACCGGTTTCTTTTATATACTCCGAAACGGAAAGAATCAACCAAAGTGGATCGTCATTGAAATTGCCACCTATTTCATTATTACCCCGTTTTGTCAATGGTTGATATTGGTGATATGCTCCTCCATCTTCAAATTGGGTAGAGGCAATATCAATGATCCGTTCTTTGGCACGCTCTGGAGCCATATGCACAAATCCGATTAAATCCTGATTGGAATCTCTGAATCCCATTCCACGACCTATTCCGGATTCGAAAAAGGAGGCACTCCTGGAAAAATTATACGTGATCATGCATTGATATGGATTCCAGGTGTTTACCATTCGATTTAGCTTCTCGTCCTCACTAGTCAGTTGATAGACAGAAAGTAGGTTTGTCCAGTATTCCTTTAATTCATTTAAGGCGTTATCTACACTTTTCCCATCGGGAAATTGACGAATCATTTCATTGGCTTTTGATTTATTGATTACTTTAGGCGCAACAAACTTTTCTTCATCTTTATTTTCTACATAACCGAGAATAAATACGAATTCTTTTTCTTCTCCGGGATTTAATGAGACCTCAAGGCAATGGGAAGCTATTGGCGACCATCCATGAGCTTCTGAATTGGTCGATTTGCCATTCATCACTGCATCTGGCGTGTCAAATCCATTATACAATCCAAGAAATGATTCTTTGTCTGTATCGAAACCAGCTATTTCAGAATTCACAGCATAAAATGCATAGTGGTTCCTTCTTTCACGGTATTCAGTTTTGTGGAAAATCACATTTCTGTCAATCTCTACTTCACCAGTATTAAAATTTCGCTGAAAATTGGTCTGATCATCCAGTGCATTCCATAAACACCATTCAACGAACGAAAACAATTGAATTTTTTTTGATTTGCTCCCTGCATTTTTTAACGATACTTTCTGAACTTCTCCCCAAAAACCTAATGGTACCGTGTAAAGTATATCGGCTTGAAGGTCATTTTTTTTACTTTTTATTCGGGTATAACCCAGCCCATGCCTGCATTCATACTTATCAAGTTTTGTCTTAACAGGTTTCCATCCGGGACTCCAAACTGTATCTTCATCTTTTATATAAAAATATTTACCGCCATCATCTACCGGGATGTTGTTGTAGCGATATCGTGTAATACGCCTGAGTTTGGCATCTTTAAAGAAGCTGTAACCGCCGGCAGTATTGGAAATCAGCGAATAAAAGTCATGGTTTCCAAGGTAATTGATCCAGGGATATGGAGTTTTTGGATCAGTGATTACGTATTCTCTATTTTTATCGTCAAAAAAACCAAATTTCATTTTCTTATAATTGAAGTGAATGATACAATTTTTTAAAATGTATGAATTACTGATACTTATCCAGTTTCATTTATTTTAATTCAATAATCAGCTCTTATTCGTTTGATTGAACTGGTTTTTCCTTCGGCAATTTATCAAACCATGTCTTTTTCAATATTATTGAAGTAATAATTGTTATTACAATGGTTATTGAAAATGGAAGTGCTTTCATCAATACCAGGTAAATGGGTAGAATGACCAACGAAGTTTGCCAAATGATTCCGATGGTTACGTTGAACATATCCTTTTTAAAATTGCCATTTACTTTGAAATCCGGATCTTCAGCTATCACTTTATCATGAATAGGTTTCCAAAATCCCCAAGGCCGAACATTTTTATAAAATGCCTTTAATACGTCATCACTTACTGGGGGAGCCATGTAAGTGCCGATAATACAAGCAACAATAGAAATGAGCAACATTAGTGGGAATGTATATAAGTCTAATATACCTGGGAAAATAAACCTAAAAGTCAAAGCTGGTATTAACCCACCAACCATTCCAAAAAAGAATCCATTTCCATTAAATCTCCACCAATACCATTTCAAAACGTTGGCGGCAACATAGCTGCCGTATAGTCCTCCTACAATCCATTGAAGGACATCATTTACATCCTTGGCAAAGAAGCCTAATACAATACTTATTGAGACCATTAAAAGGCCTGCTATGTAATTAATGCTTTTTATTTTTAGATTATCTGCATCGGGGTTTATGTATTTAAGATAGATATCATTTACAATATATGCCTGGGCGGCATTGAGTGTCCCTGCAAATGTGGACATAAATGCGGCAAGAAGACCTGCCAGAAGCAATCCTAAAAATCCAACTGGTACAAATTCATTGATTGCCGATGGTAATATTTGTTCAAAATCCAACCTGTCTGCAACCATCAAATTTAATTTGTCATAGTAAAGCAATCCCAGAATTGCGAAGCCTGCAATCATGAGATAACGAATGGGCATTAAGATCAGCGATACAGAACCGCTCATTAGTGCGGCTTCTCTTTCTGATTTGGTAGAAAGTATTTTTTGCATGTCATACGTGGGTGCAGGCCCCGCAAGGCTGACCAATACGCCTTTGAATATCATCATCATGAATAAAATGGAAAAAAGAGAGAAGCCATCTTCCTTTATTTTTATGTTCACTTCATTGATAATCCCCGTCCAATCTAAATTAAGGTTCCATCCAAAGAAAGGGGATGCCCAACCGTCTGGTACGATAAGTTGATTTTCTGATAAAGCCATCATGGCAAGCGCAGCAATGACTATTGATGAAATTGCCATAATTATATACTGTATCACATCTGCCCATACTATACTCATCATCCCGCCGAGAAGAGAATAAAAAATGGCAAAGCATGTGAAAATAATACCATAAAAATGAGGGACATATTCCATAGGAATATCAAATGGTATGAATTGACTTGTAAAGTCCCAGGGAATAAAAATCATCACAAACTTGCCAAGGCCAATAAAACCATAAGCCAAGTACCCCAAGCCTAATATTAAGGCAAATATGACAACGATAATGTGTGAAAGTCGTGCGCTTTTTTTAAATCCAAACCGGGTACCAATCCATTCTGCGCCAGTAGATACATTTGATCTTCTAAGCCACATGGATAAAAATACCATTAGAAATATCTGATTGAATACGGGCCACAGCCATGGAAGCCAGATGCTTTTCACACCATATACAAACAAAATAGTGACCAGCCAAACTGTCCCTGATATATCAAACATACCAGAAGCATTTGACAAGCCAAGCAAATACCAGGGTAGCTGGTTCCCACCAAGCATATAGGAGTTTTTACTTTTTTGGGCACGTTTTTTAAGCACTAAACCAATGACCACTGTGGAGGCCAGGTATGCGCAAATGATGAGAATATCAAAAAATTCGAGTTTCATAATTTTGGGAGTTAATGGACTTAGGTATTATACTGAAAAATTGAGCATATCTGTTTTTGTCTTTTCATACACTTCTCTACTAAAAATATAATATCTGGCAGGTTTATGAGAAACACCTTTTTGTTTTTCATCAAGTGGAATAAGGTACTTCATCTTTGCAACTTTTTTACGAAAATTTCTTTTGTCAAATTCAACATTAAAAACTACTTCATATAATTTTTGAAGTTGACTTAGTGTAAATTTTTGAGGTAGCATTTCATACCCGATAGGTTCATTTTGAATCTTAATTTGCAAGGAATGCAGAGCATGGGCAAGAATTTGGCTATGGTCAAAACCAAGGTTTGTGACATTGGAGACTGGGTACCATCCAACTTTTCGATCTTTTTTTCTGATAGGGGTTTCTTTGCAATTTAAAAGAGAGAAATAACAAACTGAAATGACACGTTCTTCAGGGTTTTTGCCAGTTTTAGAAAGCCAAAGTTGGTCTTTTGGAGACTTTAGTCTTGCGGGATCTTCAGATGTATAAAACTGTTCAAGATAGATATGGTCAAGCCCTGTAAGATCATTTAATACCCTTTTTGCAGCATCTTCGAGATGCTCATCTACATATATATGGTTTCCTGTAAGTGTAAAATCTGATATGATTTCTTCTCCGGTAACAGGATCTTTAAGGACTCTTTCTACTAAGATTACATTGAGTTTTTCAAAATCAAATCCAAATATTACGCAGTCGACTGAAATGTTTGGGTGTAATCGTGTTGTCATAAAAATTAGATTTGAAGAAACTTAATAAAGTTAATAAAAATGAATTAGCTTGTCATGAATATTAATTATTTATAATGCAATGTAAATAAAAAAAGTGTAACAAGTACACTTTCATTATTCTGACTCTCAATTTTCTTTATTTGCTTAGAAAATATGCTATTAATCCATGTTATTATACTAAACGAGAAACCGATTAATCAGGAGTAATTTCAACCATAATATGTTTTTTTGGTACCGTTTCCCCTTTAGTTACATTGATGGAAGTTACTGTGCCGTCAAAAGGCATGATTACTCTGTTTTCCATTTTCATTGCCTCCAAAATGAGAAGTATTTCTCCTTCTTTGACATGTTGATTTTTTTTCACCAGAATATCCAGGATCGTGCCTGGAATAACCGCTAAAATGTGATTAGGATTTGGAGGAGTCCATTTTTTTCTTTCCCTGAATTTCTTCGTAAGTTTTGTTTTATATTCAGCTATATAAACTCGGAATGATTCTAATTTTTCATTATCCATTTAATTGACTTTTTTTTGGTGGTACTATTAAAATGGGGGTATACCATGTTTTTTTTCTGGTCTGTAAGCAAATTTGTCCTTCGATACTTCAAGTGCATGCAAAAGTCTTGATCGGGTTTCAGCTGGTTCGATAACTTCATCCACATAACCCTTAGAAGCTGCAACATAAGGATTGGCAAACTTTTCCTTATATTCTTTAATTTTACTTTGCCGCATCGCTTCAGGATCTTCTGCACTCTCAATTTCTTTTTTGAAGACAATATTTGCGGCACCTTCTGGACCCATAACAGCAATCTCAGCTGTTGGCCAGGCAAAAACAAAATCAGCGCGCATATGTCTTGAATTCATTGCGATATAGCCTCCACCATACGCTTTCCTTATGATCACGGTTATTTTTGGTACGTTAGCTTCGCAATAGGCATAAAGTACCTTTGCACCATGTCTTATTACGCCCATATGTTCCTGGTCGATACCGGGTAAATAACCAGGCATATCTTCTAGCGTAATAAGTGGGATATTAAATGCATTGCAAAAGCGGATAAAACGTGCAGCTTTATCTGAACTGTCACAGTCCAAAACTCCAGCAAGAACCATGGGTTGATTGGCAACAAAACCAACTGTTTCGCCATTCATGCGTCCAAAACCAATTACAATATTTGCTGCAAATTCTTCCATAACTTCAAAAAAATCTGAATTATCAGCCACTGCCATAATCAATTCCCTCATATCATAAGGAAGTTTTGGATTTACGGGAACAATGTCTTCAAGTTTCTTTTTAAGTTTCGGCAACTTTGGTTCAATGGACTTCGCTTTTTTACTATTGTTTCTAGGTATATAGCTTATCAGTTTTTTTATTTGCTCAAAACATTGTTGTTCATTCTCTGCAAAAAAATGGGCATTACCCGAAATCTGGCAGTGAACTTTTGCTCCACCAATTTCCTCCATAGTATAATCTTCACCCAAAACTGTTTTGATTACACTTGGTCCTGTAATAAACATTTTTGAAATATTTTCTACAACGAATACAAAATCAGTAAGTGCTGGGGAATACACGGCACCTCCAGCGCATGGCCCAAGAATAACAGATATTTGGGGGATAACGCCAGATGACATCGTATTCCGGTAAAAAATCTCACCATATCCAGCAAGCGAATTTACCCCTTCCTGAATGCGAGCACCTCCAGAATCATTTATCCCAATCAATGGGATTCGCATCTTCAGGGCGTGGTCCATTATTTTACATATTTTTCTCGAATGCATTAATCCCAGGGATCCACCTGCCACAGTAAAATCTTGTGCGTAAATACAAACAGGCTCGCCATAAATGGTGCCTGTCCCAATAATTACTCCATCACCATGAAGCACTTTATTCTCCATATCAAAGTCCCGGGCGGCATGCTCAACGAACATATCATATTCCTGAAAAGATTCTTTGTCTAAAATCGATGTGATTCTTTGCCTGGCGGATAGTTTTCCCATGGCCTTTTGTTTTTGCATGGCTTTTTCACCGCCACCACTTTTTGCGAGTTCTTTTCGGTCTCGAAGTTCCTGGATAAATTGCTTTAATGACATGATTTTTTTCTTCTAGTTGTGCTGTGTTAATAATCAATTGCTAATAGGTCTGAATGATCATTTGAGGAATTGATGTATTCTGAAAATCTGTGCAATTTATTTATAAGCATACACCGATTTCATGATCAAGATCATTTAAAAGTAATAAATATTTAGACTACTAATTGATTATTGGAAAACTTATAAAATGAAGCGAATTATTATTTTCAAATAGGCAGAGGAACAACTGGCCTAATTTAAAGATGTGTTCGTGTAAATCGTTTTTACTATTAATAGATAGGGAACAAGGGATGGATGTTTAAATAAAAAATTTAAAAAAATGAAAATCAATAAAAAACCCATGCATTGCATGGGTTGAATTTTAGTATATTCTTTAAATATTGTATTCTATTAAATAGGATCGCCTTTAATTATATTGCGTTATTTAATTCCTTTTTATCCAGCTTAAATTTATTCTTAATGTAAAAATTGTAATATCCTCCAATAGAATTTGCTTCCTTTAAGGAATTCCAAACACCAATTGGGACCTCCTTATGGAAATAAGTTTTCTTATTGCATTTTACAATCATATATCCATATTCTTCATCGCAAGAGTAGTATTGAATACTGTTCATCCAGCTACTTTCTTCAGGACTTATGGATTCAGAGTATTTAAATGATGTATTCTCAATCGAGGCAATTGCTTCATTTTCGGATTTCCAATTTTCATTAATTTGGACACAGTTATTATCACTAGCATTCAAATAAAGTCCGGCAAAAATTAAAGTAATCAATAAAATAAGCCTTTTCATAGTAATAAAATTATATTATATATTGATATATTCATATTGATAATATTAGGTAACCTATGATTTGGAAATAATGCAGATAATATTGTTTAGAGAGGCTCAGGGATTTACAAATATCTATCGAAGGGTGCTTCGTAAGGATCACTTTTTTTTATACTCGTAATAAAAAGGTGACTTCATTTTAGGCATCGTTTTTTCCATTTCTTTTATTTTCTTTAAACCTGGCAATTTTCTGTACAAGTATATAAAGTTAATGTTGTGCTGGTCAAAAATGGAAAATCGTATATTATATTTCAAACATAATTTTGTCTTTTATTTAAAGTAAAACTTTAAACATCTCGGTTGGTCTAAATTGTTTAAGTGTTGATCGACAATTATTACTTGTTGGTATATTTTCGTTAAAAATGTTTAATAAATAGTATAAATCTGGGAGAGGGGTAAACATTTTTAGCTATGAAACCCAAAAGCAACATAAACTAAACCCAGAGCGCCAAACCTTACTTGTTTTCGAAATTCCATATTATATTTTAGGACTAAATTATAGTAAATTAGATTCATAAATAAAGCGGATTTTTAAACTTTTGTGATATGGTCGGTCTGAGGAGAATTTATTTTTTTAGTGCATTATTATTATTTTTTGGATTGTCTTCGTTTGCACAAAAGGCGAAATACCAGGGGGATATTATTTTTCGGCTAAGTCAGTATATAACTTGGCCTGAAAAAACCGATGATTATAAATTTGTGATTGGTGTTGTGGGAAGTGCTTCAGATTTTGAGAGTTTTCAAAAACTAGCTATTGACAAACATGAGTTAAAAGATAATCCAATTGAAGTTCGGTATTTTGATTGTGCAGATGCCATTGATGAATGCCATTTACTTTATATTTCAGAAGAGTGTGAAATAGAAATTGAGAAAATAGTAAAAAAGACCAAGAGTGAGCCTATTCTCATTGTATCAGATCAGCAAGGATATGGAGCGTTAGGATCAATAATTAATTTCATAGAATCTGAAGGGAAACTCAAAATTGAATTGAATGAAGCTCAGGCTTTAAAAAGGGGATTACAGGTTTCAGATCAACTCAAAAATCTCGCTGTAATCATATAAATTATTTCCGCATTTATCCTTGATATCTTCCGCAAGGTCTACCATTTTTCAATACGGTGCATTTAGAAATTAAGTCCTAATTGATTAATAATTACTAAATCTTCAACGTCATTTCTATTCCTTTTCCAGATTTGGATCCGGGTGTGTTCTTGCTTTTCGATTTCTGAAGTGATTTTAAAAACTGAATGTATAATCACTTATATATAACATATTATAATGGTGAATACTTATTAATAAAACGTTTTATATGCCTATTATGGAATATATATATTATTAATTATAGATAAAAAGAATATAATTATTAACTTTGATATGAATAAGAAAATTGGAATAATTGAAAAAGCGCAGGCTTATCCTATTTGGTAGCTTGCGCTTTTTTCTTGTATCATTGCATGTTCATTTCTATAACACACAAGCATTTGATTTTTCATCTAATCTATAATGAATATAAAATATTTTTTTATCCTTAGTTTCCTATTGTTTTCATGCCTACAATCGTCAAAAAAGGAAAATGGTTTTGAATCGATACCAAATCTTGTTACTAATGAGAGACTATATCAAAAGATTGATTCTTCGTTCCGTAAGAATGGTGTAGACGGTTGTTTTATACTTTACGACCTAAAGCAAGACACAAGTATTATTTATAATTCATCAAGGGCATCACAATCTTATCTACCTGCATCTACCTTCAAAATCATGAATTCGCTTGTCGCATTGGAGTGTGGTGCAGTTCGAAATGTGGACGAAATTATTGCTTGGGATAGTGTTGAACGATCTATCCCGGAATGGAATAAAGACCATTGTATGAGAAGTGCCATAAAATACTCGGTCGTTTGGTTTTATCAGGAATTAGCCCAAAGAATAGGAACAAGTCAAATGCAAATGTGGGTGGATACAGTACAGTATGGGAACCAAAATATAGGCAGGCAAATCGATAATTTCTGGCTTGTAGGTGATTTGCGAATTACTCCATTGGGTCAGGTAGAATTTCTAA